>JAZRON010000163.1:0-6935 GCA_045648725.1 Faecalimonas sp. | reverse complement strand
GAAAAATCCATCGCTTTCGTGTACTCCCGGCAATAGCTGCAGACAACCTTTCTCCTGTACACTAGGCTTTAATTCTTTGCACAGAAACTCTTCAATCGGAACCAACTCATACTGAGGATATTCCTTCAAAAACCAGTGTACGTTCTCCATATTCTCTCCTGCATGGATGGTACATGTACTGTACACGAGAGTCCCTTCCTCTTTTACATAACCTTCAATTTTCGACAAAATCTGACGTTGAAGTCTAACCAATTCTGCCTGAGTTTCTTTTGTCATCTTATATTTCAAATCGGTTTTCTTTCCAATCACACCAAGACCAGAACATGGTAAATCCGCAATTACAACGTCTGCCTTTCCTATGGAATCCTCATTTAAAACAGTGGCATCCCATTTTACCGCTTCCATATTAGAAACACCTGACCGCAGAATATTTTCCTGTATCAAATTCACTTTATAATCGGTCAAATCTCTAGCCTCTACATGCCCGGTTCCTTGGAGAAGTTCTGCCATATGAAGGGCCTTTCCGCCAGGAGCAGCGCATACGTCAATGATGTAATCATCTTTTTTAGGATTGGCGATATGTGCAACCAACATGGAACTAATATCCTGAACATAAAATGCGCCATTCTGAAAACTTTCCAAATCCGCCAGATAATCATAAGAAGATATCCACAAAGCATATGGCAGATACGGGTGGTTTTCCACATGTACTCCCTCTTTTTCCAAAGAATCTACCAATTCTTCTTTTGACATCACATTTAAATTACAACGGATTGTAGTTGGTTTTTCCTTCAGGAATTCCTCCAACATCGTTTCCACCGTCTCTTTATCGTAAGAGGCAATCCACTCCTCTAAAATCCATATAGGCATGGAGTACTTGATGGACAGATAATTTACGTAATCTGTTTTATCCGGATATGTAATGTTGTCCAAATTGCGGGCAATATTTCTGAGCACACCATTTACAAAACCTTTCAGTGTATGAAAGCCCTTTTTGGTCGCCAACTTCACCGCCTCATTGCAGACAGCAGAGTCTGGCACATTATCCATGTATTTCAACTGATACACTGCACTTCGCATGATGCAGCGTATCACCGGTTTCATCTTATTTACATTTACTTTTGAAAATTGATTGATAATATAATCAATTTCTATCATGCGCTCCAGGGTTCCTTCTGTCACTCTGGTAATAAATGCACGTTCTTGTTTATCCAAATATTGATATTTGTTCAAAACATTTCTAAGTGCCACATGACTGTACTCTCCATCACGAGTGACCGAAAGCAAAATTCCCAGTATCAATTCTCTAGTCATTGCGCCTCCGTCCTCCTGTTAACAAAATAAGTCGAAGCAATTGCAAAATGGAAGAAGCTGCACCCGCAACGTAAGTTAATGCCGCCGCACTTAATACTTTTTTCGCAGCAACGATTTCTTCACCGTACATAATGCCTCTGTCTGCAAGAACTCGAATGGCTCTCTTGGACGCATTGAATTCCACAGGTAAAGTCACAATTTGAAATAATACAGCCAAGGAAAACGCTAGAATTCCTGCCTGCATAATAAACCAAGAAGATTCGCTATTTATGAGCAGTCCAATTAAAATCAATGGCCATGCAATTTTTGCTCCGAAATTAGCAACCGGTACCAGTACACTTCTGAATTTAAGTGGTCCATACCCTTTTGCATGTTGTATGGCGTGTCCGCACTCATGTGCAGCAACACCTACCGCAGCAACGGAAGTCTGTCCGTAAACCGAATCCGACAAACGAAGCACCTTGCTTCTCGGGTCATAGTGGTCTGTCAGATTGCCGCCTACACGTTCAATGCGTACATCGTAAATCCCCGCACCATGAAGCACCTGCTCAGCTGCCTGAGCACCTGTCATTCCTCTGCTATTTCGCATTTGTGAATATTTGTTAAAAGTACTTTTTACCCTTGCGGAAGCCACAAGACTTAATACCACACCTATTAATACCAAAAAATAGGTTGGGTCATAATACATATAAAAAGGCATCATAGAATCTCTCCTTCTTTCACTTGATAACCTCTAAGGAATGCACCTGCATCCATTCTCTTTTTCCCCGGAATCTGAAGTTCAAGAACTTCTAAAAGTCCTTCTCCGGTCTGTACAAAAAATGAATCTTTTCCTACTTTTACGATGGTGCCAGGTTCCGTTTCCCCTGTTTCCATTCTTTCACAATCTGCCTTTGCAGCCCAGATTTTCATGACTTTTCCATTCCAATCTGTGTATGCACTTGGCCACGGAGTAAGTCCGCGAATCAAACGCTCGATTTCCACCGCACTCTTATTCCAATCTATGTTGCCCAATTGCTTATCCAACATTTTGGCATAAGAAGTTGTGGATTCGCCTTGGGGAATCGGGGTAATGGTTCCATCTTGAAGTCCCTCTAAGGTTTCCACACAGAGCTTGGCTCCCGCGTTCATCAGTTTATCAAAGAGACTTCCACCTGTTTCTTTTGGTTCAATCGGTATCTCTATTTTCAAAAGCATATCACCGGTATCTAATCCCTCGTCCATCTGCATAGTGGTTACGCCGGTCACTTCTTCGCCGTCGATAATTGCCCATTGAATCGGTGCTGCTCCTCTATATTTTGGAAGCAGAGATGCGTGCACATTGACACACCCGTATGGAGTCATTTCCAAAATTTCTTTTGGAAGGATCTGTCCAAATGCAACTACTACCATAATGTCTGCGTTGTATTTACGAAGCTCTTCGATACATTCCGGGTCACGTACCTTTCTAGGCTGAAATACAGGAATATTATATTTTAATGCACACTCCTTCACCGGAGTAAACTGCATTTCCTTTCCTCTCCCTTTTGGTTTGTCCGGTTGGCTCACTGCAAGCACCACATCGTGTCCCGCCTGAACCAAAGCCTCCAGGGTTCCAACAGAAAAGTCAGGAGTTCCCATAAAGATTATTTTCATTGATACTCCTCCTTATTCTTCCTCAAATCCCTCTTCTTCATACGTCACATCGTGAAGTTCTCCCTCCACTTTTTCTACGTATAAATGTCCATCTAAGTGGTCAATTTCGTGACAGAATGCTCTGGCAAGAAGTTCCTCTCCTTCATAGATGACTTCTTCCATGTTTTCATCCAATGCTTTTACTTTCACATAATTTGGACGGGTCACCACACCTGCTTTTCCAGGCACACTAAGGCAACCTTCGTCTCCTGTCTGTTCTCCTGACGTTTCTACAATCTCAGGATTAATAAGTATGATTGGGCCTTCACCCACATCGATTACAACAATACGTTTTAAAATCCCAACCTGAGGTGCTGCCAATCCAACACCACCTGTCTCATACATGGTATCTAACATATCCTCAATCAGCGCAAGTGTTCTCGGTGTTACCTCTTTTACCACTTTGCTTACCTTTGTTAATACTTCGTCTCCCATTTCTCTAATCTGTCTCAGTGCCATTTTCTTCTCTCCCTTTTAAAATATCTTGATTGGATTGAAATCAAACTGAATCCACATATCCTTAAATCCCGGATTGATTTCAATATATTTTTCTAATTTATCTTTTAAATCTATGAGCACATCATATTCCTCATGTTTTAAATATATCACCTTTCGATATACATCATTCACTTTCCCTACGCTCGGACTGGTTGGACCGATGATACGTACCTCATTACGATTTACACGCTCCGCATAGGATTTGATATAAGAACTTGCTGTTTCCAGCAATTTTTCTTCCTTCCCGGATATCAAGATTGCCAAAAGCTGCTCCACCGGCGGATACCCCATTACATTTCGGTAAGAAATCTCCGCTTCATAAAAACTTTCATAATCCTGATTTGCCGCGGTCTCAATGCTGTAATGTTCCGGGCTGTAGGTTTGAATCACAACCTCGCCTTTTTCACTTCCGCGGCCTGCACGCCCTGCCGCCTGGGTAAGCAATTGGAACGTCCTCTCACCTGCACGATAATCATCTGCGTACAGTGACATGTCTGCAGCCAAAATTCCCACCAGCGTCACATTCGGAAAATCATGACCCTTTACAATCATCTGCGTTCCTACAAGAATATCTGCCTCTTCGCTGGCAAACTGCTCTAAAATCTTCTCATGACCATCTTTCTCCTTTGTGGTGTCCATATCCATACGAAGGACTCTTGCAGATGGAAACTCTTTTTTTATAAGTTCCTCAATCTGTTGTGTTCCCACTCGGAATCCACTGATATGTTTTGAACCACATTCTGGACAGAGAGCCAATTCCTGCTCCTCGTGTCCGCAATAATGACATACAAGTTTTCCTCCCCTATGGGAAGTCAACGAAACGTCACAATGCGGACATTTTACTACATGCCCGCAGCTTCTGCAAGAAATGAACCCCGCATAGCCTCTGCGGTTTATAAAAAGCATGATTTGCTGCTTCTTCTGCAGTCGTTCTTCCATCAGTTCGTGGAGTTTCTCACTAATGATGGAACGATTTCCTTTTTTCAATTCCTCCCTAAGATCCACCACATGCACGTCTGGAAGACTTTGCTTCTGAGATCTGTTTCTCAAAGTGAGTAGCTCATATTGTTCTTCACCCATGCCTGCATGACTTCTATAAAAACTCTCTAGAGATGGTGTGGCTGAACCTAAGACCACGCTTGCACCCTCCAGTTTTGCTCTTGCAATCGCCGTCTCCCTTGCGTGATATCTCGGTATCTGTTCACTTTTATAAGTTGGCTCATGTTCCTCATCTATCACGATTAATCCCAAGTTTGGAAATGGTGTAAACAATGCAGAGCGCGGACCAATCATCACATCTATATTTCCCGCTTTTGCACGCATCATCTGGTCGTAACGTTCCCCATTTGACATTCTGGAATTCAAGATGGAGATACGGTCTCCGAACCGTTTATAAAACCGCATGACAGTCTGATAGGTAAGTGCAATTTCTGGTATTAGGACAATGGCCTGTTTTCCGTCACGGATGACGCGGGCAATCATCTCCATATAAACTTCTGTCTTGCCGCTTCCAGTCACCCCATATAATAGATAGGTTTTCCTAAGACCCTTCAAATAGTCTGCTCGAAAAACATCAATGGCATGCTGCTGTTCTTCTGTATATGCGATTCCCTGCCAACTTTGTTCTCTCTGCTTAATCGGGTTGCGAAATACCTGCTCCGATTCAATGCGAAGTACACCCTGTCCTTCCAATGCAGTCAAAACTGTTCTTGTTACGTTCAACTTTTTAATTACAAATTCATATTCTAGCACCTCATTATCCAAAAGTGCTGCAAGAACACGAGCTCGCGCTTTTTGATTCTTTTTATTTAAATATTCCTGAAGCTTTTCTGCACCTTCCTTTTCATCTAACAAGAGACGCACATAGCGCTTCACTTTTGCATTTTCTTCTTTCTTAATCGGGAGAACAGTTTTAAGTGCCTGAATCATGGTTCCACCATAATGCTCTTTCATCCAAGCAGCCAACGCCACCATTTTCCCTTCAATTGCAACCTTTTTCTCGGCAATTTGCAGGATTTCCTTCACTTTCGTGCAATCGTACTCGCAAGTTTCCGAAATATCCACAACATAGCCGTTGGTTTGACGGTTGCCTTTTCCAAACGGAACAATCACCTCTGAACCGACTTTAAGCACCCCTTCTAAATCAGAAGGGATGCTATACTCGAATACTTTATCCAGTTTTTCATGTGTAATGTCTACAATTACTTTTGCGTACATGATTGTTCCTGCCTGTTAAATTTTTAATTCTAACGAATCAGATTCTCTCTCTTGCTCTCGTTCACTACCTCCGCAATCAGAACCCTCTCATCCATGTCATATTTGACACCTTTGATTTCCTGGTAATCTTCATGACCTTTTCCTGCCAACACAATTACATCGCCCACTTCGGCTTCATCGATTGCATAGCGGATTGCTTCTTTTCTATCAATAATCTCAACGTATTTTCCGGTTGTCTTACCAATGCCTATTTTAATATCATTGATAATCTCCTGTGGTTCTTCAAAACGTGGGTTATCAGATGTAATAATGGTAAGGTCTGCAAGGTTTCCAGACACTTCTCCCATCTCGTAACGTCTTGATTTTGCACGGTTTCCACCACAGCCAAACAGGCATACCAAACGTTTTGGATTGTATTCCTTTAAAGTTGTAAGTAAACTTTCCAAACTCATGGCATTGTGGGCATAATCAATCATGAGCGTGAAGTCGTTTGACACTTTCACCATCTCGATACGTCCTTTTACCTTTGCCACTTTGAGTGCCACCTGAATTTTTTCCACCGGTACATCAAAATGTCTACATACCGCAATAGCTGTCAAGGAATTGTAAACACTAAATTTTCCCGGAATGTCAATTTCTACATCAAAGTTCATAAGTCCTGAAACCTTGTAAGCAACTCCTAAATGTCCCGGTGTAGATACTAATTTTGTATCATTTGCGCGAAGATCTGCTTTTTCCGAGAAACCGAATGTCTCCACCTTGCAAGTCGCTTCCTTAAACACACCTTCAAAATGTTCATCGTCCACATTTGCAATTCCGATTTTACATTGTTTGAAAAGCAACCCTTTGCAGCGCTTATAATCTTCAAAATCCTTATGTTCATTTGGTCCGATGTGGTCTTCGCCCAAGTTTGTGAAAATACCGATTTCAAATGGAATCCCGGCTGTTCTGTGAAGCATCAACCCTTGGGAAGAAACTTCCATAACCACCGAATCACATCCCGCATCTACCATTTTTCTAAAATATTGATGAATGGTAAATGATTCCGGAGTAGTATTCTTTGCAGGAATCACTTCATCACCGATGATGGCTTCAATGGTTCCGATAAGACCAACCTTATGTCCTACCCCTTCCAGAATAGATTTTACCATGTATGTTGTGGTTGTTTTTCCTTTTGTTCCTGTAATACCGATAACCTTCAATTCATCTGCCGGATATCCAAAGTATGCTGC
>JAZRON010000162.1:0-5935 GCA_045648725.1 Faecalimonas sp. | reverse complement strand
TCAAATAAATAGTCATCCAATTCTAGATAGTCTCTCATTTCCATACCAAGTGGTGCATCTTCTGCTAAAATCATGATTCCGTTTACATCTGCTCCCGGATACCAATTAGCATCCAATTTCATCTCTTCGCCGGAACAAAGCATACCATAAGAAATCATATCTACCATTTTTCTTGGCTGAATATCAAGTCCACATGGAAGTTTTGCTCCCACCAATGCTGCCGGAACCTTTGCACCAACAAATACATTGTCTGCTCCAGTCAAAATCAAGTGATCGTTTCCTTTTTCTCCACAATCCACATGACAGATTTGAAGGTGTGTACCTTCATAATGTTCCATAGCAGTGATTTGACCTACTACTACGTTTTCTAAATTTTCTCCTAAGTAATCCATACCTTCTACTTCAAAGCCAACAGAGAAGAGTTTCTCTTCCAGTTCCTTTGGAGTTACATCGATATCCACATATTCTTTTAACCAACTATATAAAACTTTCATCTTGTCCCTCCATCTATGCCTTGAATTGTTTTAAGAATTCAACATCATTTTCAAATAATTTGCCCATGTGATTGATACCGTATTTCAGCTTTGCGATACGTCCGATACCGTTACCGAATGCAAGTCCTGAATATTCATTCGGGTCAATATTACAATTTTCTAATACTTTGTTGTTTACGATACCGCCACCTAATACTTCAATCCAGCCGGTTCCTTTACAAAGCGAGCAACCTTCTCCGCCACACTTGAAACAGCTTACATCTACCTCTACAGATGGCTCTGTAAATGGGAAATAAGACGGACGAAGTCTTGTCTTTGCCTCATCAGAGAACAACGCTTTTACAAATTGGTCTAACATTCCCTGTAAGTCACAAAGAGTAATGTGCTTGTCTACAACCAAACCTTCCATCTGACTGAACATTGGTGAGTGAGTTGCATCACTGTCAGAACGGAATACCTTACCTGGTACAAGCACCTTGATTGGTGGTTTCTGTGCATCCATCACACGAATTTGTCCAGGTGATGTATGTGTACGGAGCAATAAATCTTCTGTAAGCCAGAAGGTATCCTGCATATCTCTCGAAGGATGGTCTTTTAATACGTTGAGTCTTGTGAAGTTGTGGTCGTCATCTTCGATTTCCGGACCTTCATACACGTCAAATCCCATACCAACAAATACATCGATAATTTCATTCTTAATACAGGTAAGTGGATGTAAATTTCCTGCTTTTGCTTCTTTTACAGGAAGTGTCACATCTAACTTTTCATCCTCGTAACGAGCCAACATTGCCTGCTTGTCGATTTCCTCTTTCTTTGCATCATAAAGACCCTGTGCCCAATTTTTGATTTCGTTCACAGCCTGTCCATATGCTTTCTTTTCTTCGTTTGGAACATTCTTAATTCCACCCATTAACTTTTGAACTTCTCCACCTTTTCCAAGGTATTTTGCCCAGAAATCTGCTAATTGTTTTGCATCTGTGATGACTTCTAATTCTGCAAGATACTCGGTTTTAATTGTTTCCATGCTCATGTTTTTCTTCTCCTTCTTTTTAAAAATCCGTTACTATTCAGCCATAAAGCCACAGACCACCTGCAAGCAGGCTATCCGTTGCCAAGGCAACTGCTGTCTGAGGCTTTTGGCTAAGCGCCATATACAGATTTTAGAAAGATATCTGCTTACATACATGCATGACGCATCTATCTTTCTAAAATCTGTGCATGGCTGAATAGTAACAAAAAAATC
The DNA here is from genome assembly GCA_045648725.1 of Faecalimonas sp. Classification (GTDB taxonomy): domain Bacteria; phylum Bacillota; class Clostridia; order Lachnospirales; family Lachnospiraceae; genus Faecalimonas. The sequence goes on along the minus strand of JAZRON010000162.1, from coordinate 4,198 downwards.
CTCGTCCCCAACAAAGGGACGAGGTCAATCGCGGTACCACCCTAATTCCTGTATATAAAATACAAGCTCTTAAGTCTGCGTAACGTGCAGTATACGTTATCTCCTACTTATCTGTATGTAAATTTTAAAAATACATTTTCAAAGATACAGCTCCCGTGCGAAATTCGATCCTTATCTGAACCAAAGGAAACTTACAGCCGATGATTTCCTCTCTCTGTTGGAAAATAGTTCACTACTTATCACGTTCATTGCTTTTAAATATTCAAATTCTTTTATATTTTAGCATATTGGACCAAGATGTCAAGATAATTTATTCACCAAACTTCTCTTCCACCAAAACATTAATCTCCCCACCAATCAGCAGGATATACATACAAAAATAAAACCACAGCATAATCAGCACAACCGTCGTCAAGCTTCCATACATATTGGTGAAGCCTTTGAAAATATCCATGTACACGGAAATCAGAAAAGAGGCCATGGTCCAGCCAACTGCAGTGAAAATGGCACCTGGCAACTGACGCTTCAACTTTTTCTGATTATTTGGCAGAAAGCGATATACACAGATAGAAAACACTACCAAAACACACAGAATAGCAATTGTTCTTATTTCAATAATAAAATCTGTAATGTAACGAAATACGGGTATGTGTTGATTTACTAGCAAACTAATGCTGTTACCAAATCCCAACAACACTAAACATAGCACAATGGCCACAATCAACAATATAGTATAAAATGCCGCCCGAATACGTAAAAAGAAATAGTTTCTTGTCTCCGCTTCCTTATGGATGCAGTTAAGCCCATTGGTAATAGCCATGGTTCCACGTCCCGCTGACCAAATGGCCACGAGTGCTGTTACCGGAATCAGCGCCCTTGACTGGTTATATACTTCATTGATAATGGACACAATGGTAGTTCGAATGGTCACTGGAAACAATTCATATGCGGCACTCATGACATCAGCCTTGGTCACCGGCGTATATTGTACCAATGTCAACAACAACAATATAATAGGAATTAATGAAAGCACCAAAAAGAACGCTGATTGCGCTGCATATGCGCCCACATGATCCTGCCCAACTCTATCAACAAATTTGAAGATTTTTTTTAAAACCATTCTCATAAGAGGTTTCCTCACCTTCCTAATCTGACGCAAGCATACCACATTTTTCCCTTTTCGTAAAGTTCTCCCGGATATTCTCCTACTATTTCACTGTTACACCTGTGTAAAATGTTGTCAAAATTTGTCTATAATCTCTTCCCTGCTTTGCCATTTCATTTGCCCCATTCTGACTCATCCCGATACCATGACCATAACCTCCACCATGAATGATGTAATTTCCATTTTTCTTTTCGATGGAGATAAAAGCACTTGGCAATAGTTGGGAACTGTTTACACTTGAGCCATCCTGCTTCTCAATTGTGAATCCACTGCCTCCCAATGCCCGCCGAATTTTATTTTCTGTTTCTACCAGAACTTTTCCCGTTGTCCCTACTGCCGTAATCTCCTGTGCAATTCCTCCCTCTCCGGTCTTTGTAATTGTTAGATTCAATAAGGTTCCTATGTCTGTTTTGGTATTCAGTTCTATTAAATCAGACATGGTCTGCTCTGACACGGTGGCTGTCCAGCGATACCAAGGCAGGGCCGCCTCGTATGGATTTCCTTCTTCATCACAAATGGAAACGCTCTGCAAATACTGATTGTTCTCATTGACCTCACCTCCCCAGGCGGTGATGCCGGCAGATTTCCCGCAAGAAGTGGAATAATAGTATGCAGTTGCAACCAGGTTATGATACCAGATTTTTTCTCCACAGGTCTCATCCACTGCACGAATCGTGGACTCCTGCTCTTGGGAGTTGCCATATACCTGAAAGGAGGTGCTATCATCTACATGTGCCTCATATTCCGGATATGCATAGTCTCTGCTTTGGTTATAAGCATAGCTTCGCGCACAGACAGCCTGCGCTTTTAGTGCCTCTAATTCATAAGAAGACGGCATTTCGCTCGGAACAACTGCATATAAGTATTCTTCTAATGGAAGTTCATTGACTATGACAATCCCTTCCGCAGTTTTAAATAACTCTAGACATCCTCGATAGGAAGGAGTGCCATATCCACGTTTCAGGGAGCAGATTGTGATTTTTTGCTCTGAATCTTTATTTTCCAGGCGAATTGTTCCTGTTTGAAAGCGCTCATCATTTGGAGCGATTGTGATTGTCTGTCCTGCATCGCATTCTGTAACATTCTCGCCATTCGTTATTTTTAATCCCGACTCAGCCTGCAGCTGTACCTCTGTATGTGTAATCTGCGAGAAGCCATTTGTTTTTATTAGAACACGAATCTTTTCGCTCAAATTTTCTCTTTCTTTCCGCGGTAGTTCCGATTCTAATTGTGTCTGCAAATAGCTTTTTCCAATAAGCAGACCTGATGATATAATCACACAAAATAAGACTAGCAAAATCAATGTTATTCCGTAATAAATTATTTTTTCCGTTCTATTCACTTTATTTCTTGTCCATGCTTTTTTTCATGTATATGCAAGACTTAATTCATGTATTACCAGTCCATCCATGCAACTCTTTCTTAAGAAGTAGCCTCAAAATGTTTTTGGACATCAGAGAAACTATCTATTCCCCTAATGTCCAAATGATTTCAAAATCAAGTGATTTCACCCTGTTTTAAACCCAATAATTATCAAATTGGACATTTTTACTATTAGTCCCTTGGCAAATATCCAATTTTTTTATTTGTTTGGACATAAACTTTATTTTTATATATCTATATGTCCAAAACTTCACATAAAAAGTATAAAATTGCATTTCATAAGATATTTCAAAAGAAGTTTGGACGTAATACATTTAATTTGTCCATATAATGTCCAAAAAAAATATTTATACACCAATTTCCAAATGTCGGCTCTCCTATAATAACAAAAATATAAGTGACTGATAAAAAAATAAGCAGTTGCTCTCGCAACTGCCCTTATCATTAGTTATTCTTTTATCCCCAAAATGCCGTTTTCCGTATTTTGACTCCTAGCTATCGCTAGGTGGGTGACCGCATCTGCTTTTCTGTCTTCCACAACTAATATCGGAGGCCTGACATATTACAGAGATATAGGAATCCCATTTAAAGTACTGTAGGTTCAAAATACCGGAAGCCTCGAACATTCCAGGTTCTCTTGAAGTTATTATAAAACATTGTCGAATGCTTTTCAACCTTTATCATTATGATATTCTTATAAAGCATTTTCCATGCCATGAACATTTTGGAAAATTGATTTTTCAAAAAATGGAGAAGGTTTTCACCTTCTCCAAAATTTAAAATTCTAATTATAATTGTGGTCCTGCTTCTACTAATGCTTTACCTGCTTCGTTTGTTGTGTACTTAGCGAAGTTCTTAATGAAACGTCCAGCAAGATCTTTTGCTTTTACTTCCCATTCAGCTGCATCAGCGTATGTGTTGCGTGGGTCAAGAATATTTGTGTCAACTCCTGGAAGTTCTGTTGGTACTTCGAAGTTGAAGTATGGAATATTCTTTGTATCAGCTTTAGCGATTGATCCATCAAGGATTGCATCGATGATACCACGTGTATCTTTGATAGAGATACGTTTTCCTGTACCATTCCATCCTGTGTTTACTAAGTATGCTTTTGAACCATTTGCTTCCATTTTCTTAACTAATTCTTCAGCATATTTTGTTGGATGTAATTCCAAGAATGCTTGACCGAAGCATGCTGAGAATGTAGGTGTTGGTTCTGTAATACCACGTTCTGTACCAGCAAGTTTTGCTGTAAATCCAGATAAGAAGTAGTATTTTGTCTGCTCCGGTGTCAAGATTGAAACTGGAGGAAGTACTCCAAAAGCGTCAGCTGAAAGGAAGATTACATCTTTAGCAGCTGGTGCTTTTGATACAGGACGTACAATGTTATCGATGTGGTCGATTGGGTAAGAAACACGTGTGTTTTCTGTTACACTGCCATCAGCGAAATCGATTTTACCTTCAGCATCTAATGTTACGTTTTCTAATAATGCATTACGTTTGATTGCATTGTAGATGTCTGGTTCTGATTCTTTATCAAGGTTGATAACTTTTGCGTAGCATCCACCTTCGAAGTTGAATACACCGTCATCATCCCAGCCGTGTTCGTCATCACCGATAAGAAGACGTTTTGGGTCTGTAGATAATGTTGTT
>JAZRON010000161.1:0-7762 GCA_045648725.1 Faecalimonas sp. | reverse complement strand
AAAGAAAAAGTAGGCCAATACGCAGCTGAAATCAGAGATAAGAGAAGACCTGAACCATACAAAGGTAAAGGTATTAAATATGCTGATGAAGTTATCAGACGTAAAGTTGGTAAGACTGGTAAGAAATAAGTAAGGAGAGTGTGAAGATGGTTAGTAAGAAATCAAGAAGCGAAGTTCGTGTAAATAAACACAGAAAATTACGTAACCGTTTCAGCGGTACAGCTGAAAGACCACGTTTGGCTGTGTTCAGAAGTAACAATCATATGTATGCTCAAATTATTGACGATACAGTTGGAAAGACTCTGGTATCAGCATCTACAGTTCAAAAAGAAGTAAAAGCTGAATTAGAAAAAACTAACAACGTTGATGCAGCAGCATATTTAGGAACAGTAATTGCAAAAAAAGCAATTGAAGCAGGAATTACAACAGTAGTATTTGACCGTGGAGGATTTATTTTCCAAGGTAAAGTAAAAGCATTAGCAGATGCAGCTAGAGAAGCTGGATTGGAATTCTAGGAGGAGGAACACACATGAGACAAAATCGTATTGATGCTAGTCAATTAGAATTGACAGAAAAAGTAGTATCCATCAAACGTGTAACTAAAGTTGTTAAAGGTGGTCGTAACTTCAGATTCACAGCTTTAGTAGTTGTAGGTGATGGAAACGGACACGTTGGTGCCGGATTAGGAAAAGCAGCTGAAATTCCAGAAGCAATTCGCAAAGGAAAAGAAGATGCTATGAAGAAACTTATCACAGTTTCATTAGATGAAAACGAAAGTGTAACACATGATTTAATCGGAAAATTTGGTAGTGCATCTGTATTACTCAAGAAAGCTCCAGAAGGTACCGGAGTTATCGCTGGTGGTCCAGCGCGTGCGGTAATCGAACTTGCAGGTATCAAGAACATCCGTACAAAATCTTTGGGTTCAAACAACAAACAAAACGTAGTACTTGCTACAATTAATGGATTAAGTCAGATTAAAACTCCAGAAGAAGTAGCTAAGCTTCGCGGTAAATCTGTAGAAGAAATCTTAGGCTAAGGAGGAGATTAACTATGGCAAATTTAAAAGTTACATTAGTAAAATCTACAATCGGTGCTGTACCAAAACACGTAAAAACAGTTGAAGCACTTGGTCTTAAAAAACTTAACAAAACAGTTATTTTACCAGACAATGCAGCAACAAGAGGTATGGTACAACAAGTAAAACATTTAGTAAAAGTAGAAGAAGCTTAATAATAAGATAAGGAGGTGTCACGATGAACTTATCAGAATTAAGACCTGCAGAAGGTTCAAAACACAGTGATAATTTCAGAAGAGGCCGTGGACACGGTTCTGGAAATGGTAAGACTGCTGGTAAAGGTCACAAGGGTCAAAAGGCTCGTTCAGGTGCTCCAAGACCAGGTTTTGAAGGTGGTCAAATGCCATTATATAGAAGAATTCCAAAGAGAGGTTTCACAAACAGAAACTCTAAGGAAATCATCGGAATTAACTTAAGCGCATTAGAAGTATTCGAAAATGATACAGTAGTTTCAGTTGAGACATTAATTGAAGCAGGTATCGTAAAGAATCCTAGAGATGGAGTTAAAATTCTTGGAAATGGAGAATTAACTAAGAAACTTACAGTTCAGGCAAATGCATTTAGCGCAAGTGCAGCTGCTAAGATTGAAGCTCTTGGTGGAAAAGCTGAGGTGATCTAATGCTAAAGACATTCCGACAAGCATTACAGATTGAAGAGATTCGTAAAAAAATCGGCTATACATTTTTAATGCTTATTGTTGTTAGACTTGGGTCTCAATTGCCAACACCAGGCGTAGATCCAACATTTATTCAAAATTTCTTTGCAAGTCAAACTGGGGAAGCGTTCAACTTTTTTAACGCTTTCACCGGTGGCTCATTTGAGCAGATGTCGGTGTTTGCTTTAAGTATTTCACCATACATCACATCTTCAATCATTATGCAGCTTCTTACAATTGCAATTCCAAAGTTGGAAGAGATGCATAAAGACGGTGAAGAAGGAAGAAAGAAAATTAATACGATTACTCGTTATGTAACAGTAATTCTTGCATTAATTCAATCTACAGCAATGGCAGTAGGATTTGGACGTCAAGGTTTACTTGTTGAATACAATTTTGTAAACGCAGCAATCGTTGTTCTTACATTAACAGCAGGTTCTGCATTCCTTATGTGGTTGGGAGAAAGAATTACAGAAAAGGGAATTGGAAATGGTATTTCTATGATTCTTTTGATTAACATTCTTTCACGTATCCCAAGTGATTTCGTTTCCCTGTATGAGCAATTCATGAAAGGAAAAGGAATTGGAATGGCAGCATTAGCAGCAGTAATTATTATTGCGATTATTCTTTTCGTAATTATCTTTGTAATCTTATTACAAGACGGACAAAGAAAGATTGCTGTTCAGTATTCACAAAAAGTTCAAGGAAGAAAAACAGTTGGTGGTCAATCATCTCACATTCCTTTGAAAGTGAATACAGCAGGTGTTGTTCCTGTTATTTTTGCATCATCATTGATGCAGTTCCCGATTATCATCGCTTCATTCTTAGGAAAGAATGGTGGAGATGGAATTGGAGGGGCAATCTTAAATGGATTAAACTCAAACAACTGGTGTAATTTGGATAATATTCAACATTCATGGGGATTGATTTTATATATCATCTTAACCATTGCGTTTGCATATTTCTATACATCAATCACATTTAATCCAATGGAAGTTGCCAACAATATGAAAAAGAACGGTGGTTTCATCCCGGGTATTCGTCCTGGAAAACCAACGGTAGACTATTTGGCAAGAATTTTGAAATATATTATTTTCATTGGTGCTGTAGGTCTCGTAATTGTACAAGTAATTCCATTCTTCTTTAATGGTATGCTTGGAGCAAGTGTTTCCTTTGGTGGAACATCTCTCATCATCATTGTAGGTGTTGTATTAGAGACTTTGAAACAAGTGGAATCACAAATGCTTGTACGTAACTACAAAGGTTTTTTAAATAGTGGAAAATAAATAAAGTGCAAATTAGCTCGCTTATATTTCAGTCTTGTATAAGGAAGAAATTAGGCGAGTTAATGTGCTATATGGCGATATTTATGATAGGAGGAACACATATGAAAATTATCATGTTAGGTGCGCCTGGCGCAGGAAAAGGAACACAAGCGAAAAAAATAGCAGAAAAGTACGCTATTCCTCACATTTCAACAGGTGATATCTTCAGAGCAAACATCAAAAACGGAACTGAGCTGGGGAAGAAAGCCAAAACTTATATGGATAAAGGATTGTTGGTACCAGATGAGTTGGTTGTTGATTTGGTGGTAGACCGTGTGAATCAAGAAGACTGTGCGAATGGTTATGTGTTGGATGGCTTCCCAAGAACAATTCCACAAGCAGAAGCACTCGACAAGGCACTGGAAAGTCTTGGACAAAAAATGGACTATGCAATTAATGTAGAAGTTCCAGATGAAAATATTGTAAAACGTATGTCAGGACGTAGAGCCTGTGTGGATTGTGGAGCTACATACCATGTTGTATATGCACCGACAAAAGAAGAAAACGTGTGTGACAACTGTAAGGGTGGCTTGATTCTCAGAGAAGACGACAAGCCGGAAACTGTTCAAAAACGTTTGAACGTATATCATGAACAAACTCAACCATTAATTGACTACTATACAAAGAAAAACATTTTGGTAGAAGTAGATGGTACAGTAGATATTAACGTTGTATTTGATGCAATTGTTAAAATATTAGGAGCGTAATCCCATGCCTATCACGATTAAATCGGTAAGAGAAATTGAATTAATGAAAGAAGCCGGAAGGATTCTGGAAATAGTCCATGAAGAGATGGCGAAGGCCCTTCGCCCGGGGATGAGCACATTGGAGATTGATAAATTAGGAGAAGAAGTGATACGCAGTTACGGCTGCGTACCGTCTTTCCTGAATTATAATGGTTATCCTGCTTCTGTATGTGTTTCGGTGAACGACGAGGTTGTTCATGGAATTCCAAGTAGTAAACGCATTATAAAAGAAGGCGATATCGTAGGCCTGGATGCAGGGGTAATCTACAAAGGATATCATTCTGATGCAGCGAGAACTCATGCCATCGGTGAAGTTAGTGAAGAAGCGAAGAATTTGATTCGTGTAACCAAAGAAAGCTTCTTTGAGGGTATAAAATACGCAAAAGAGGGCAATTATCTGTTTGAGATTTCAGCAGCAATTGGTAAATATGCGAGAGAACGTGGTTATGGTGTTGTAAGAGACTTATGTGGACATGGAATAGGTGCACAGCTCCATGAGGCACCGGAAATACCAAATTATGAAATGGGCAGACGAGGTGTTCGTTTGCGCAAGGGCATGACTCTGGCAATAGAGCCAATGATAAATATAGGAACTCATGCAGTGGAATGGCTGGATGATGACTGGACAGTAGTAACAGCGGATGGTTCATTGTCTGCGCATTACGAAAACACAGTATTGATCACAGAGGGTGAGCCAGTACTTTTGACCTTATCAAAGTAAAGAGGATTGTAGTATGGAAAGATATGAAGTTGGAATGCTTGCAAGATCAAAAGCGGGTCATGATAAAGGTCATGTATATGTAATATTTGGAGTGGATGAGGCATATGTATATTTAGTGGACGGTGCAATTAGAACCACAGAAAAGCCAAAGAAGAAAAAGAAGAAACATGTGCAACTAATCTGCGAGAAACATGAAATTCAAGGCATTGATAATGTAGGAATCAAAAGGATACTAAAATTATTTGATAAGGAAAACTAGGAGGAAAGAAGTATGTCAAAAGCTGACGTTATTGAAATTGAGGGAACAGTGGTAGAAAAATTACCAAACGCAATGTTTAAAGTAGAATTAGAAAACGGCCATCAGGTATTGGCACATATCAGTGGCAAATTACGTACGAACTTCATTAAAATTTTACCTGGAGATAAAGTGACATTAGAACTTTCACCATATGATTTGTCAAAGGGAAGAATTACTTGGAGAGACAAATAAAAATAGTTTATAGAATCTAAAATTAAATGTTGACTTTGATTGTACGCGGTGCTATACTATATGAGCGCGTTTATGGTTATTTTTCGTTTTCCGCGGCAAAAAGACTTGAGAATTGGGTCTGAAAAATGAAGGAAGGCCTTGAAAATGCGTAAGGTATCAACGTAAGCACTGGATGAAAGGAGGATTTGACGTGAAGGTTAGATCATCAGTAAAACCAATTTGCGAAAAGTGCAAAATCATTAAAAGAAAAGGAAGTATCAGAGTAATCTGTGAAAATCCAAAACACAAACAAAGACAAGGATAATTATCGTTGTCCGTTTTGTGCGTTATGGCACAACAATTAATTTAGGCAAATAATAGTGATGCATGAGAACATGCATAACTATTTGATATACAAGGAAGCACCTTTAGCCGGTGGATGTCCTTCGTATATTGCTTCTAATGCCGACCGGTCATTACCGGATACCTGCTTCATGGTAACTGAGCAGAATATACGGTGGTCGGAAAGGGTGTGTAATACCGACACGCCTGGGTGATGCAAAGCAGAACCCCTATTAAAGACGATATCAAAAAACAAAAAGAAAATGGAGGAAATCAACATGGCTCGTATTGCTGGTGTAGACTTACCAAGAGACAAACGTGTAGAAATCGGTTTAACTTACATCTATGGTATTGGTAGAGTAAGTGCGACAAACATTTTAAAAGAAGCTGGAGTGAATCCAGATACTCGTTGTAGAGATTTAACAGACGATGAAGTTAAAGTAATCAGCGCTGTTATCGACGAGAAGTATCAAGTTGAAGGTGATCTTCGTAGAGAAATCGCCCTTAACATCAAGAGATTACAAGAAATCGGATGCTATAGAGGTATTCGTCATAGAAAAGGACTTCCTGTTCGTGGTCAGAAGACAAAGACAAACGCTAGAACAAGAAAAGGTCCAAAGAGAACTGTTGCAAACAAGAAAAAATAATATTAAAAAGAAAGTAGGTTAGTTTAAGATGGCTAAAAAAGTTACAAAAAAAGTGACAAAAAGACGTGTCAAGAAAAACGTTGAACGCGGACAAGCACATATTCAATCATCTTTTAATAATACAATCGTAACATTAACAGATGCACAAGGAAACGCTTTATCATGGGCAAGTGCTGGTGGTCTAGGATTCAGAGGTTCAAGAAAATCTACTCCATATGCAGCTCAAATGGCAGCTGAAACTGCAGCAAAGGCAGCATTAGTACATGGTTTAAAAACAGTAGATGTTTTCGTAAAAGGACCTGGTTCAGGTAGAGAAGCAGCTATTCGTGCTCTTCAAGCATGTGGTATTGATGTAACAAGCATTACAGACGTAACACCGGTTCCACACAACGGATGCCGCCCACCAAAACGTAGAAGAGTGTAGTCTAAATAGGAGGATAAAAGAAGATGGCAGTAAATAGAACTCCGGTTCTTAAAAGATGTAGATCACTTGGTATGGATCCAATCTATTTAGGAATCGATAAGAAATCGAACAGACAATCAAAAAGAGCAAACAAGAAAATGAGCGAGTATGGACTTCAGTTACGTGAAAAACAGAAAGCAAAATTTATCTATGGTGTATTAGAAAAACCTTTTAGAAATTACTATGCAAAAGCTTCAAGAATGGAAGGATTGACAGGTCCTAACCTTATGATTCTTCTTGAATCAAGATTAGACAATGTTGTTTTCCGTATGGGCTTTGCAAGAACAAGAAAAGAAGCTAGACAAATCGTTGACCACAAACATGTATTGGTTAACGGAAAACAGGTTAACATCCCATCTTACTTAGTAAGCGCAGGCGATGTAATCGAAATCAAAGAAGCAAAAAAAGCTTCTCCAAGATACAAAGAGATTGTAGAAGTAACAGGTGGAAGATTAGTTCCAGAATGGTTGGATGTAGATGCTGAAAACTTAAAAGGAACAGTAAAAGAACTTCCTTCAAGAGAAGTTATCGATGTACCTGTAGACGAAATGTTAATCGTCGAATTGTATTCTAGATAATCCTTGAGATTATCTAGAACATGATACCCAAAAGGAGGGGCTTTGTAATGTTTGATTTTAACAAACCAAATATTGAAATAACTGATATTTCAGAAGATAAAACATATGGTAGATTTGTTGTAGAGCCTTTGGAAAGAGGGTACGGTACAACACTTGGTAACTCACTTAGAAGAATCATGCTTTCTTCTTTGCCGGGTGCGGCTATCAGTCATGTAAAAATCGATGGAGTTTTGCATGAGTTTAGTTCAATCCCAGGTGTAAAAGAGGACGTTACTGAGATTGTGATGAATTTGAAATCCCTGGCTATCAAAAACACTTCAGATACAGATGAACCAAAAACAGCGTACATCGATTTTGAAGGCGAAGGCGTTGTAACAGCAGCTGATATCCGTGTGGATGCAGATATTCAAATCATGAATCCGGAGACAGTTATCGCAACTCTTAATGGAGGAGCTGATAGCAAATTACACATGGAACTTACTATCTCTAAAGGTAGAGGTTATATAAGTGCTGATAAGAACAAAAATGATGAGTTGCCAATCGGTGTTATTCCAATTGATTCTATCTTCACACCAGTAGAACGTGTTAACCTCACAGTAGAAAATACACGTGTTGGTCAAATCACAGACTACGATAAATTAACATTAGACGTGTTCACAAACGGCACATTAGCTCCAGACGAAGCTGTAAGCTTAGCTGCTAAAGTACTTAACGAACACTTAAAATTATTCATCGACT
>JAZRON010000160.1:0-5147 GCA_045648725.1 Faecalimonas sp. | reverse complement strand
GAGCGTCATTGACCGTTATACTGTCCGGATCATTACCGTAATGCACAACCAATTTGCGGTCGTACATATTGGCCATGGGGATTTCCGCTCCCTGCGTTACGGGAAAGGCGTTGACCTCGTAATACATCAAATCGCCGCCGTCAATAACGCTGTTATGCACAATGACCTTGCGGATAGAGTCCAGTTTTGTGCTGTCACGGAAACCGTCCCAGGAGGGCGTATCCACGATTCCCAGAGAATCCAACACCTGCAAGTAAGCGTCTATGGCATCGTTGGTGGGTGCAAAAACTGTATAGTTTCCACGTGCACTGAGAAGTTGTTTAACTGTCGTTTCTGACATACGGCTTACCTTTACCTTTCCTAACAAATCACAATACTGGCTATACTGCTCATGTTCAGACAAATAACTCACGACCGTTGGTTCATTAAACACATAGCGTGCTGATTTATCAATTTCTTCGGTACAACCCCATAAAATAAACAGAGTGCAAAAAACGCATAATCCAAATACCTTTTTCATGGTTTTTCTTAATTATTTTAATTGTTCTAAAAGCAAAGATAACAAAAAAAGGAATATAATAGCCTGGTTCAAATGTTTAAAAAATTATTAATACGCAATATTGTCGAGGGAACCTATTACACAAACAATTCCACAGACAATTTGAAACACACATATACTCATTTTCGAACAGAATAATAAAACACACATGTTTCTGTTACAATCCATACAATTGAATGCTTGCTTTTTAATTCTTTTATGCTCATTAGAAGAGAACTTATAGAATACCCCTAAAGACTTATTCCGCTGCACGAAGTGCAATCTTACCTTGATTCAATATGCCTTCAATGTCCGCATCTGGACCGATGGAAACGATTGCAAACTCTTTGATGGCATTGTTCAGTTTCTCCAATTTTGCACCCTTAAGTTCTTTGCGCAGAATCTGGATTTTCTCATAATCCTGTATACCTTCCACCAGACGTTCCATACGAATACTGCTGCCACCAGGATATACCAGGAAACAGTCACCAGCGGGTAAATTCCCATAACGGCTTTCCACCAACTGGTTGTTGATCCAACTATTATATGCCCAACGCAGATAGCCGCTAAAATTCACGGCTGCTGCATGCCATCCCAGGAAAGCCGATTCTGCAGGAGGTGAAAAAGTGAGCGTATTGGGGCGTTTGGGTACACAACAAGTATAGTATGTGATACGATTTCCTTTTTCCAAATGCTTGGACAAAGCTTCGGGTTCAATGGTGGCGTGGTCATACAGGAAACTGATGTCATACATACGTTCTGCAACTTCGGGGCCAAAATAGTTAATAGCACCCTTTACCCTCCATGCCTTATCGGCTTTGTACAGCACTTCATAGGCTGGTTCCAGAAGATTCTTGGGGCGCTCGTCCATGGCGATACAGGTCTTGCCGAACCAGCCTTTCTGGCGTAGGTGTGCGGCAAAGTCCTTCAAGAAGGGCACAAGATAGTCTTCATATTCTTTGCTGCCGGGATTCAGAACGGGCTGGTAGGTGCAGTTTTCCGTCTCATCAAAATATTCGAACTTCAGATGCCAGGGCACAATGGTGTAGCAGTCAATCTGTTCCGTGATGCCGCAGCTCATCATGAACTCTACCCACATATCGAATACCTTATAGTTATATTCCCAAGTACCGTCAATGCATTTCTTCTTTCCAATCATGCTCTCGAAGGGGTGCTGTGTCTGTCCGTTCCAGGGATGCTTGATGATGCTGCAAGTGATGACCTTCTGTCCGGCTTTTGCCAGTTGGGTCATGACGGGACGCATCAAGTCGAAATGCTTCTGGCTCCAGAGGGGGACGTTGTAATGGCGGGCTACAGAATAGGGATTCTGCCAAAGGTCAAGGTGGAATTTCCACTTTGAGGGTTCGGGCAGTGTGCGCTTGCCCACCTCCACTTGGAAGGGGATGTTGAACTCTTCCCCATCGCAGATTGCGCTCAGCGTTCCCTTGTATTTGCCAGAGACGGCACTTTGGGGCACGTTCACGTCAACCCATATCGGGCGAAGGGTCTGTGCCTCAATGGCCATTGCGCCGGTGGCGGGTTCCAGACGGTCGGCAATGAGGCAGGAATCTTTTCTGTTGTTAAAATAATCACTCATGACATAGCGCACAAAGTACGCCTTTACGGCACTTGCCGGAATGGTGTTCTTACCGCTCTTTAGGTCGCCCACTTTTACAGTAAGTCTGCCGATAGCCTTGGGTGACATCAGTACGGCTTGGGCATTTACGCGCTCGCCTTTCCATGCATAGAGGGAAACCGACTTCTTCAGTTTGGGCACGGCATTGCGCTGGTAGCGGATGTCTGTTGAGCCCCAACCGAAGTCCAGTTTGCTCACTCCCTGCCAAGCCTCCATAGGTGCAGGCTTCGGGTCGGCCGGTTCTTTGTCATTCTGTTGGGCGAAGATGGGCATGGCAGCCATTGCCAGACTCATCAGTAAGATTTTTCCTTTCATTTGTTAATTGTGGTATGATTAACTTTATAATAATCGTTTTTGACAAAGCGGGTGTGCCGCCATTGACACACCCGTTAAATTAATTCATTCTTAATTTACCTAAATAGGACCTTTTTGCCATTAATCAGATAAATGCCCTTTGCCGCCTTTGCAACCTTCTGGCCCATCGTATTATAAATCTCAACAGACTTGTTTTCATCGGACTTAACAATTTCTATCGCATTGCCAGGATTATAATAGACACCATTTTCATCTCTAAGAACAACAGATCCGGGGAAGGGCTTCGGAGTTCTTTCTTCACCAATCGCCTGAGTCCATTGGATGTCACTTTGGTCTCCGTTCAACAGATAACAAACCTCACCACTAGCCAGCATATCTTCGGTCACCTGTGTCACATCGCCAGGAACTGAGCCATGAGCTTTTAGATAATAACAATTAATACGCTCTACCTTCTTTGAATTACGCGCAAAAGTATCACCATTCTTGCTATTTGTCATAATATCACCGATAACAAGACAATTGGTAAGCGTTGCTGCATGAGGAGTCCAACCTGAAATACCTGCGCAACTGTGTGCACTCTCGCCCTGAATCGTGCCGGCAAATATACAATCCTTAATTACGCTGCCAGGCTCACGCGTTCTGCTAATAAATCCTCCGTATGCAGCATCACCACTAAAAGTACTGATAATGTCTACTGTTGAAATACAGTTTTCTATAGTTCCAGCAAATAGGTCGCCAACAACACCTCCACACTGGTTCACATTCGTATAAAGGCATCCTGAAACATGAAGATTCTTCACTGTTCCGCTCATGCTACGGAATAAGCCCCATATAGTCTCTGTTGCCGTACTTGTATAGTTCAACTTATGATATTGTCCATCAAAAGTTCCGGCATAGATAACAGCGGTGCTTCCGATTACTGGACCAGTATAATCTTCTATGTCCGTTTGCAATACTGCATCAATACCCGTTCTACCACCATTTACCATACAAGCAAACATAGCCAGGTCTAAAGCAGAATTTATTTCACAAACATTATTCTCTACTTTAAGTGCAAAAGATAATCCACTCAAATAATCCTTTTCTGCTTGTTCAGCGGTTGCCGTTCCATCTTCGTACATGAGTATTAAACTTTCTGACAAACTATTGATTTCCTGCTTTTGTTCATCATCTATGAGACCTTCCATAACAAACAACATATTTGCCAGTTCTTCTGTCTGTCTCATCAGATTTACATAAGCTTTCTTGCAGA
This sequence comes from Faecalimonas sp., assembly GCA_045648725.1. Classification (GTDB taxonomy): domain Bacteria; phylum Bacillota; class Clostridia; order Lachnospirales; family Lachnospiraceae; genus Faecalimonas. Next base: position 1,406 of record JAZRON010000160.1, on the reverse strand, counting down.
CATACACCTGTTGGAACAATTCGGAGAACTTCAATACCAAGGCATACTTCTCATTTGCATCCGTTACCTTAGCAACGTCATCAATTGCTTGAGCCAATTGATCTTTCAGTTCGGCAGAGAAGTTCGGATAAACAGCATAATCTTCAGCGGAGCTATGTTTATATGTGTTTATAAGCGTGTTGGCACGTGCGCTTTGTGATTCCAGCACACGATCCAGACCAGCTATCGCTTCCCCAATCTCACCATGGTATATCAATCTGACATTTCCGAAATATAAGTTTTCTGGTTGATGACCGCTTCCCGGCTGCTTAACACCTACAGTCAACGTACCGTCAACAACATTGCAAAGAACGGAATTGGAATAACGCCCTGCATTAAATGCATTACAATGTCCTGCTATTCCTTGGGGGATATATCCAAGAACCGTTCCCTCTTCTTCCACAACAACATCTGCTTCATCACCTGTAAGGTTACAATTTACACCATCTACTGCTAAGTCAACAGCTATCATGTCTTCAATAGATGTCATGAAATAATTCTGAATATCGTTCGCATAAAGCACTGCCGCATAATTGGTGTTGTGTAAATTTTCTGTGGGATATGGGCGGAACGCACCATTTATCTGAACCTCATACACACCATTCTGCAAGCCCGAAATGGTCTGATACATATCCATACCAACATTACTGCAATGTACCACATGCAATGGAGAAGAGACAGACTCTCCTATTGCCGTTGCCAGTTCTCCTTCCCAGCCGTTAAATCCATCGCTGAAATCTGGATTCACCATCAACTTTGTCAAATCTGTGCCTGCATTTGGTTCAGAAGTTAATGCCTTGTTGTACATGTCATCAATCATCTGCATCTCGGCATTTAGTTCTTCAACGTTTAATAATCGTTTTTCCAAAATATATAAAGCCGAACCGTTAGGGTATGTTCCTCCAGGCTCCTCGTAGGTTACCAAGTAGCTTTCCAACTTATCACGCATTGCATTCTGGAGGCTCTCATTCTGTTCTAATTCTGCTGAAACCTCTTGAACTTTTGCAGCGAAAGCGGAATATGCATTTGCACTTTCCAACAAAGCGTCATAGAGCGGTTTGATTTGTTCCCATGCAGTCAGGAATTCTTCAATACTCTCAACATCCATCTTTTCATCCACAGCAATTTCATACTCATCAACTAATGAAATCTGAGCCACCACGTCCAAAATGAAGTTGGTCTCTGCCTCCAACACTTTATCCTTAAACTCATCAAAACTATTATCGTCATAGGCATTGCCATAGATTTGTTTGATATTGTAGATAATTCCTCGTTCAGGAACAGGAATAGGATAAGTATCTTCGCCGATACGTTGGTACCAGGTCGGAGTTTCATGGCTCTTGCCATTCAGCAAAAATCCTGCCTCT
>JAZRON010000159.1:0-2182 GCA_045648725.1 Faecalimonas sp. | reverse complement strand
TTCGTTGCGCTTTCTTCTTGTTTATGGGTGGAGGGCGTACGAAATGGCGAGAGTCAGGTGACGTTGTCGTACAGAGGAAACTGCTCGGACACGGTGAAGTACACATTCATAGCCGCAAATTGCGGTCGCCAGCCGAGAACGGACAAGTTGATGAGGACATTCCCATGGGGCTCTTTTGTGGATGAAGAACGATCAAGAATAGAGGATACTTTCCGGGGTTTAAAGCGCTGCGAGTGGAGCATAACAGGAGAGCTGAATGAAGACTATAATTGTATAGCATGGTCGGTTGGTGAAACAAACGAGTGGTATAACCCGGGTGAAATAGATGAGCTATATGGTGATAACGATGGCATTTTTGAAGTAAGTGATATGGATGCCTTTTATTATGCCAAAAAGGGATGGCGTCCCATTGCGTCAGGCCCTGAAGATGCCGAGGCTGTTTACTATCCATACGCTGGCTCGTGGAACTATCTGATGGATCCTTATCCTGCAGTAGGTTATCATGGTGCAAAGAAATGCAAGTGCAATTGCGGGTCGGGGAAATGGGTTATGTTTGAGAGCAAGTGTGGCGGTTTAGAGAAGATAGAGCATGTATGGAATCAGCTAGATGGATCGTCTTATGGTTCTGCTAGTAGATTCTACAAGTAATGTAACATAAAAATGGAAAGGATTACGGTAATGAAATTATTTAAGCTGGTGGCATTGAACTTTGTTTGCATCGTAGTTGCAAACAGATGTGCTTTTGCCGAATCGATGGAAGCGAGATTTGAGGAGCGATATGCTGTTTGGAAGGCGTGGATTGCGACAAACAAGTTTAGATCAACATACACAGCGTGCAAGGAGTATTATGACATTGTTGCACTTGGAGTGTCCGCAGTTCCCTTAATAATGGGGAAAATCGAGAAGAATGCTGAGGATTTTCATTTGAGTTCAGCGATTAAAATCATAACAAGAAGGCGTTTTGACAAAACCGAGTGGCCAGTCGAGAAGCTTGGTGATTCAAAAACAGCCGCAAAATTGTATGTACATTGGTGGAGGGTCGGGCGGTTTCAGACCGGGACGCGATTTTATGAGTTGTATGCACGATGGAGTAAGTTCAATATTGAGAAGGAGCTTGGAGATGCAGATCGGGTTTACAAGCAGATTGTCAATCTTGGGATTCCCGTGTTACCCTATCTTATTGAGATTATTGACAAAAGCCCCGAGTTTGTTGCTGCCGTTTCTATACTATCTGGCGATGCTTTGCCAAAAAACGCCAGTCTTGAAGAGACCAAGACTTGGTGGGAGAAAAACAAAGAGCAATTCACCTTGCCCCCAGCTGAAGATGTATTGCCGAAAAGTGGAGCTTGTTTATGAAAAAAAATAGCTTGGGGGACTGTCCCCATTGAATAATTTAACGATTGACGAAAGGGAACTTTCTTTTTATTGCGGGACAATTATCAACTTGCTAAAAAAGGATGAAGACAATCCCATTGACTTTCCAATAAACTAAAGGGGGCAGAAATGAAGCATCCAAGAATAAGATTCGAGGCAATTGTGTTGCTATCTGTTTTTTTTCTGGAGTTCATCCGCATTTTCCTACGACCAAAGAGGGTTTGAGACCAACTTGTGTAGTATCGTCATGAAATCCAACATGGTAGAGTTCCTCTCCTATCAGAGGTCAATTGGCCTTACGACAATGCAGAATAAACTTACGCCAAATGGTTGTTCGCTCTTGGATGCTGGATTGGAGAACATGGCTTGGGTAATGTGGCAAAAGGACATTGTATTCCCGTCCAATGATGTAGATTGTGCTGGGTGGCGATGTCCAGCATCTCTCGCTGTTGATACCTTGCGGTTTTATGTGCAGAGGTCAGATGTCTTGCGGTTTGACATTCTCAAAGGCGACATGGTAATAGCGAACTGCGATGCAACTGTGTTCAATACATGTAGTGAACAAATTGAATCATTCATGTATCCTCATGCCAAGCGATTCAGCAACAGCAATATGCCGTTGCATTTTCGTCTCTTGAACAATCTCGAGGTTTCGTATCTTGGCGCAGAGACGAATATGCTGTACATAACCGAGCGCGGCAGTCTTGAGGATAGCGTGACGTACAAGAACATCACTTTGAAAATCAGATATAAAGATAATAGTTTGTCTGACCATAGAAAGGCGATTGCCGAGGCGCTTATGACTGCA
>JAZRON010000158.1:0-2851 GCA_045648725.1 Faecalimonas sp. | reverse complement strand
AGTAGATATGGTTCGCCAGGTGGCTGCCAATGTATTTATACCGTTTACAGTTGGTGGCGGAATCCGCACAGTAGATGATTTCAAAGCACTTTTGAGAGAGGGTGCAGACAAGATTTCCATTAACTCATCAGCCATTAATCGTCCTGAATTGATTCGTGAGGCGGCTGAAAAGTTTGGAAGCCAATGTGTGGTTGTAGCAATTGATGCAAAAAAACGGGCAGACGGAACCGGTTGGAATATATATAAAAATGGTGGACGTATTGATGTTGGAATCGATGCAGTGGAATGGGCGAAGAAAGTGGAAAGTCTTGGTGCCGGTGAAATCCTGCTTACCAGTATGGATGGGGATGGCACAAAGGCTGGATACGATTTGGAGTTGACAAGGGCAATTTCGGAGGCTGTTTCCATTCCGGTAATCGCATCAGGAGGTGCGGGAACGTTAGAACATTTCTATGAGGCATTGACAGAAGGGAAGGCAGATGCAGCGCTAGCAGCGTCCCTGTTTCATTTTAAAGAGTTGGAAATTAAAGAAGTAAAACAATATCTAAGAGATAAAGGAGTATCCGTTAGATTGTAAGGAGGATGGGCAGATGGCGGCAATTACCGGTGCTTGGCTAACGGCACTGCAAGGAGAATTCAAAAAAGAATATTATAAAAAGCTTTTTGCAACTGTAAGTGAAGAGTATAAAACGAGAACTATTTTCCCACCTGCAAATGATATTTTCAATGCTTTTCATTATGCATCTTTAGAAAAAGTGAAAGTGGTAATTCTCGGGCAGGACCCGTATCATGGAGAGAATCAGGCCCATGGGCTTTGTTTTTCTGTCAAACCGGGAGTGGAGATTCCACCTTCGCTAGTGAATATTTATAAAGAGTTGCAGGATGATTTGGGTTGCAGTATTCCGAATCATGGATATCTGACTAAATGGGCAAAGCAGGGCGTACTCATGTTGAATACGGTTTTAACGGTGCGTGCCCATCAGGCAAATTCTCATCGAGGGATTGGCTGGGAGGAATTTACGGATGCAGCAATACGTGTGTTAAATGAGCAGGACAGGCCAATTGTATTTATTTTATGGGGTAGACCGGCGCAGATGAAGAAATCTATGTTGAATAATCCAAAACATCTTATTTTGGAGGCTCCTCATCCAAGTCCGTTGTCGTCTTATAGGGGCTTTTTTGGAAGTAAACCTTTTAGTCAGACCAATGATTTTTTGGTGGCCAATGGGGAAGAGGCCATTGACTGGCAGATTGAAGAGTTATAGGGGGTACATTTTGGACGCATATACAAGTTTTGCTGCTGTCTACGATACTTTCATGGATAATATTCCATATGGAGAATGGGCAGCATATGTAATAGGACTTTTAAAAGAATATAGGATAGAAAGTGGGCTGGTATTGGACCTAGGATGTGGAACTGGAAATATGACAGAACTTCTTGCTAAGGCCGGCTATGACATGATTGGTGTGGACAATGCAGAGGAAATGTTGGAAATTGCTATGGAAAAGCGCCAAGAATCAGGTTATGATATTTTATATCTGCTTCAGGACATGCGAGAGTTTGAACTTTATGGAACGGTAAAAGCTATTATTAGCATTTGTGATTCCATCAACTACATCACAGAGGAAGAGGACCTGTTGGAAGTTTTTCGGTTGGCAAATAATTATCTTGACCCACAAGGTGTATTTATTTTTGATTTTAACACAGTTTATAAATACAGTGAACTTTTGGGCAATCAGACCATTGCTGAAGACCGGGAAGATTGCAGCTTCATCTGGGACAACTATTATTATGAGGAAGAACAGATTAATGAGTATGAATTAAGTTTGTTTATAAAAGAAGGGGATTCTGATTTGTATCGAAAATATCAAGAAACCCATTTTCAGAAAGCATATGATTTAGAAACTATTAAAAGATTGGTGGACCAATCCGGATTAGAATATATAACTGCCTATGATGCATTTACAAGGAAGGCTCCTACAGAGGAAAGCGAGCGCATCTATGTGGTGGCAAGAGAGAGAGGGAAATAGCATGAAAGATTATATTGTAAGAGCAACGGCTGCAAACAGTCAAATCAGGGCTTTTGCGGCGACTACCAGAAATGTAGTAGAGACTGCAAGAGAGGCACACAACACAAGTCCTGTGGCAACTGCAGCACTTGGAAGACTTTTAACTGCAGGTGCTATGATGGGGAGCATGATGAAGAATGACACAGACGTGCTTACGATTCAAATCAAATGTAATGGACCAATCCAAGGTCTTACTGTAACTGCAGATGTGAAGGGAAATGTAAAAGGTTATGTAGAAAATCCAAATGTCATGCTTCCGCCAAGCAAAAAAGGGAAATTAGACGTGGCGGCAGCATTGGATTTGGGCGTGCTCAGTGTGATTAAAGATATGGGGTTAAAAGAACCTTATGTTGGACAGACTATTTTAACGACAAGTGAGATTGCAGAAGATTTGACTTATTACTTTGCAACTTCAGAGCAAGTTCCATCTTCTGTAGGGTTGGGCGTGTTAATGGAAAAAGACAATACGGTGAAACAGGCGGGTGGCTTTATTGTGCAGGTGATGCCATTTGTAGACGATGCGGTGGTGGACAAGTTAGAAGCCAATATTGCTAAGATTGATTCTGTTACATCTATGTTGGATCAAGGATATACTCCGGAAAAGATTTTGGAAACAGTATTGGAAGGCATGGATGTTGAATACACAGACACCATGTCTACAGAGTTTACTTGTAACTGTTCCAAAGAACGAGTAGAAAAGGCGCTGATTAGTATTGGTAAAAAAGATATCCAAGAGATGATAAATGATGGGAAAGAGATTGAAATGCACTGCCATTTCTGT
>JAZRON010000157.1:0-1886 GCA_045648725.1 Faecalimonas sp. | reverse complement strand
AGCAACGGTAAGATGCAGAACAGAAAAGATTTGGCAGCAGTTATCGCAGCTCACGATGTTCCATACGTAGCACAGACAACATTTGTTCAAAACTTTAAAGATTTACATATGAAGGCTGAAAAAGCAATCTACACACCGGGTGCAGCATTCCTTAACATCATGGCGCCATGCCCACGTGGATGGAGATACAACACACCGGATATTATGGAAATCTGTAAGTTGGGTGTAGAAACATGCTACTGGCCATTGTTTGAAGTAGTAGAAGGAAAATGGATTCTCAACTACGAGCCGAAGAAGAAACTTCCAATTGAAGAGTTCTTAAGCAAACAAGGCAGATTTAAACATTTATTCAAAAAAGGAAATGAACATCTCATCGAAGAATTCCAGAAGGAAGTTGACAGAAGATGGGAAGAATTACAATTTAGATGTTCCAGATAATTCAAATTTAGGGGACGCGGTAAAACCGCGTTCCTTTTGTGAAAAATGAGGTGAAGTTATGTTCAACGAATTGACGCAAAAAGACATAGACGATATGAAAGCAGAGGTAGAACACCGTAAGTGTGTCATTCGAAAGGAACTTCTGGAAGATGTAAAAACTGCCCGTGCTCATGGTGACTTGAGCGAAAACTTCGAATATAAAGCTGCAAAGCAGGCGAAAAATCAAAACGAAAGTCGAATCCGATATTTGGAAAAGATGATTCGTACAGCAGTAGTGATTACAGATGAGTCGAAAGCAGACGAAGTTGGACTAGGAAATGTGGTCGAGCTTTATTTTGAAGATGATGACGAAGTGGAAGAATTCAAGATTGTTACAACAGTTCGAGGGAATTCCCTTAAGAATCTAATCAGTACAGAATCACCAATCGGGAAAGCGGTACTTGGTCATAAGGTTGGTGATCGCGTTTGGGTAGAAATTAATGCGGCAGTAGGATACTATGTGGAAATCAAGGCAATTAAAGAAGCGAATCCGGATGAGGAGGATGCGCTACGAAAGTTTTAAAAAAATATGGCCTAAGGTCTTTCCAACAGTCAGACTTTAGGCTATAATTACTTTGTTTAGATATGAAAATTTTCAAACTGAAGAGGAGAACAATTCATGGAAATGTTATCAATCGCAAAAGAATTACAAGGAAATGCGTACCCGGGACGTGGTATTATTATTGGAAAGACACCAGATGGTAAAAAAGCAGTGACTGCATACTTCATCATGGGAAGAAGTGAAAACAGCAGAAACCGTGTGTTTGTAACAGAAGGAGAAGGAATCCGCACACAGGCTTTCGATCCATCCAAATTGACAGACCCAAGCTTAATCATCTACGCACCAGTTCGTGTTTTGGGAAATAAAACAATTGTGACCAATGGAGACCAGACAGATACCGTTTACGAAGGTATGGATAGTGGACTTACATTTGAACAATCATTAAGATGCAGAGAGTTTGAGCCAGACGGACCAAACTACACACCTCGTATTTCAGGTGTTATGCATATCGAAAATGGTACATACGATTACGCAATGTCGATTTTAAAGAGCAACAATGGTAATCCGGATGCTTGCAATCGCTACACATTTGCATATGAGAATCCGGTAGCAGGAGAAGGACATTTTATTCATACATACAAATGCGATGGCAATCCGCTTCCAAGTTTTGAGGGAGAACCAAAGTTAATTGGTATGATGGACGACATGGATGCATTTACGGAGATGCTCTGGAACAGCTTGAACGAAGAAAATAAAGTTTCTTTGTTCGTACGTTACATTGATATTGAAACAGGTGCATACGAAACAAAGATCATCAATAAGAACAAATAGGAGAGCAGAAGATGAAAGAATTAGAATTAAAATATGGTTGTAACCCAAACCAAAAACCATCCAAAATCTATATGAA
>JAZRON010000156.1:0-5321 GCA_045648725.1 Faecalimonas sp. | reverse complement strand
TAGCAATTCTTTCCTTTTTTACTGTTATTAAGGTTCGACATAAATGTCTGTTCTTGAATTATTTCTCTTAGAAATTTTCAGGAATTCGTTTTATTGTCATCTATTGTTTAATTATCAATGTTCTCTGTTGTCTCGCGACAGCTTAATTAGATTATCACAACCTAACCCTCTGTGTCAACAACTTTTTAAGTTTTTTTATTATTTTCAAAAACTTATGCTCTTTTTAGAGCGCTTAAACAGAATATCACACTTCTTTTTTGTTTGTCAATACTCTTTTCTTGTTTTTTTAGCATTTATTTTTCTTGTTTTTAAGCCTTCTAAATCTTGTGTATTTCCTGCTTTTTTCATCAATATATAGCATATGCAAACAAGACATTTGTTAGAACATTTTTCTGACACTCCACTAAATAATTTTGCATATATTACATTAGGAGGTGAAAATAAATGACTATTCTCAATTGTGAATGCAGACGTGATTGCACAAACGTTGCTCTCGTCGTGAGCTTTATCCTCGGAATCATTGCAGCATTCCTCCAAATCACAGCAGTAATAACAGTAGTACCTGTATTATTCTTAGTTGCATTAGGTATCGCTATCGTTTACCTTGCCGTAACACTTATAGCAATCGCCTTGGCACAAAGATCTACTTCTTGCAGGGATGTCTGTCAGACATTATCCGCATTACTGTTGGGTATTTTGGGCACCATTTTATTATCTATCATTCTTTTTGTGGTTGGCTTTGCTGCCACAAGCATAATTGGTGCAATCTTCTTGGGTGCTCTTGTATTCTTCTTTTCACTAATGTTAACGACAACTGCTTGTCTTGCAAAATGCTTATTGTGCTGCGAAAACTAACGAACCTTAAAGAGCAAAGAGTTCGCTTGCGAACTCTTGCGCAAGACGCGATTGCAAAGCAATATCTTCCTCTTCCGCGCCTCTGCGAACCTCACGAAGTGCTTTTGTGTGATAGGAATCTCTATCACACAAAAAGAAAAAGGCACGCTATGTGCCTTTTTCTTCAAACGGAGAAGGCGGGATTTGAACCCGCGCGCCGCTATTAACGACCTACTCCCTTTCCAGGGGAGCCCCTTCAGCCTCTTGGGTACTTCTCCAAAACTTTTTGCATAAGAAAACCACCGAGATAAAACTGGTGGTTTACAACGCAGAGGGTGGGATTCGAACCCACGTGCCCTTTCGGACAAACGGTTTTCAAGACCGCCTCGTTATGACCACTTCGATACCTCTGCATATATTTTATTTTCGCTCTGTTCGTCAGCGACGTAACTTATATTAGCATGCTTAATGAATACTGTCACCACTTTTTTTAATTATTTTTTATCTCTTTTTTTGCATTTTGATAAATGCCGTTCTATTATAAAGTTAGTCGTGGAGCCTATGCCCCACGACTAGTTTGCCCTACCTATGTAGATATTATTCTGCAATTATTTTTTAAGACAATCGAAACCCGAAAGAGAATTTTCTTTTTTCACAAAAACTTGTGCTATATCCAAATCTTCCGGAGTTGTAATCTTAATATTCTCGTAAGAACCATGAACCAATTTCACTTTGTGGTTTAGCATTTGTTCCACTACCATAGCGTCGTCTGTTACATTAATTCGCTCCTGGGACAACAACATCTCATAAGCTTTTTTCACAAGGTTGTTTTCAAAAACCTGTGGCGTTTGAACCATCCACAAATAGTTGCGATCCGGTGTATCGGCCACGAACCCATCTCTATCTGCCAATTTCATTGTATCTTTCACCGGCATTCCTACCACACACGCTTTGCAATCTATCACTTGGGTATATGCTCGTTCCAAAATCTCTTGACTCACAAATGGACGGGCACCATCATGAATAAAAACATAACCTTCCCCTTTTACCTCTTGCAAGCCATTCCAAACCGAATGGAAGCGTTCTGCGCCTCCTCTTACAATCTTACTTACCTTATTAATATGAAACTTTTCAACAATCTCTTTCTGGCAATAATCTTCTTGATGCTCTCCAACCACTAAGATGATTTCATCTATAATGTCTGATTTTTGAAAAACATCTAAGGAATAAAATAGTACCGGTTTCCCAAAAATTCCCAAGTATTGCTTTTGAACCTTGGTCCCCATACGTTTCCCTTGCCCTGCTGCCAGAACAATTGCAGTACATTTTGCCTTTTGCATCTTAGCGTTCTCCTAATTTTAAGTTTGGGACTGCATTTAAATCCCAACCATGCCTTGTTCCATTCATATATTCATAGTAAGCGGCCACTCCAATCATCGCCGCATTATCTGTACAGAAAATCGGTGATGGATGGTAAAACTCCACATTATTTTTTTCGCAAGCCTCTTTCATTGCTGCGCGAAGTGTACTGTTGGACGCCACACCGCCTGCGATGGCAAATTTAGAAAGACCATATTCTTTCACCGCACACATTGCATTTTCTACCAAAACGTCTGTCACTGCTTTTTGGAATGATGCCGCAATATCTGCCTGATTATATTCCTCACCTTTCATCTGGCAACCGTTAATGTAGTTGAGCACAGATGATTTCACCCCACTGAAACTAAAATCGTATGGTGCATCTTCAATATGTGCCTTTGGAAATACGATGGCGTCGGCATTTCCCTCTTTTGATAGTTTGTCTATCTTTGGTCCACCCGGATATCCAAGTCCAATAGCTCTCGCCACTTTATCAAACGCTTCTCCCGCCGCATCATCTCTGGTTCTTCCAATAATCTCGTACTTTCCATAATCCTTCACGCACACCAAATGGGTATGTCCACCAGAAACAACCAAACATATAAAAGGCGGTTCCAATTCTTTATTTTCTATATAGTTGGCGGAAATATGTCCCTCAATGTGATGTACACCAACTAACGGAAGTTTTTTTGCATAGGCGATTGCTTTTGCTTCCGCAACCCCTACCAAAAGTGCCCCTACAAGTCCTGGACCATAGGTGACACCAATTGCGTCAATATCATCTAAGATGACGTTTGCTTCTGACAGGGCTTCTTCTACTACCTGGTTTATTTTTTCAATATGTTTGCGCGATGCAATTTCCGGAACTACACCACCATATAATTTGTGTAATTCAATCTGGGATGATATCACATTTGACAGTACTTCGCGGCCGTTTTTCACAACGGATGCGGCAGTTTCGTCACATGAGCTTTCGATTGCTAGTATTAAAACATCTTTCTGTTCTGTCATTGTTCTCTCCTTTTCCCTTTCTAATTTTCAGGAAAATCTAATTCAACAGTCATGCCATCTTTCCCTGCTTTTGCATAAGGAAAAATCGCTCTTACATCGTCCATGTATTCTTCTGGTCTTGTAAGGGATGGGCTATAGTGGGTCAGCCACATTTCTTTCACATCTGCTTCCTTTGCAAGATTTGCAGCCTCATAGAATGTCATATGTTTATACTCTATGGCTTTTGCACCTTTATCTTTTTCACCATACATACCCTCGCAGATAAACAAATCTGAATTCTTAGCATTTTCCACAATAGATTTTGTCGGGCGTGTGTCAGTACAGTATGTGAGTTTAATCCCCTTTCGCGGGGCTCCAAGTACCATGTCCGGTGTAAAGATGCGACCATCTTCTTCCACTGTCTCACCCTTTTGCAAATGCTTCCATAATGGTTTTGGAATGTCCTGCACGAGGGCTCTTTCCAAATCAAATTTCCCTGCACGGTCAATCTCTAAAGTATAACCATAGCAAAGAACGTTGTGATTTACACGGAATGCCTTTAAACGATAACCATTCATTTCAAATGTCTCTTCCGGCTGTGTAATCTCAATGAATTTAATTTCGAAAGGAAGTTCTGGGGCAATCGTGCGAAGGGCATTTACTACTCGTTCCAAACCTTTTGGACCGATTAAAGTCAGCGGTTCTACCCTATCTGCATTTCCCATAGTAAGGAGCAACCCCGGCAGACCACTAATGTGATCACCGTGATAGTGTGTAAAACAAATCACATCAATCGGTTTGAAACTCCAACCTTTTTCCTTTATTGCAATCTGGGTTCCTTCACCACAATCAACGAGCAGACTACTGCCGTTAAATCTCGCCATCAGCGAAGTAAGCCAACGATACGGGAGGGGCATCATGCCACCACTTCCCAATAAACATACATCTAACATGAGAATCTCCTACTTATTTTTCTTCTATTGGAATCAAAAATGTTGCAATCCATTTATCATAGCATTCTTCACACAAATCGAATGCGTGCACCTCATTGTCCTTATTTGAAAAATACCCCCAACGTTTCTCCACGGAGAGTGTATCTACTTCCGCCACTCCATTTTTTACAACAATTTCCTTTCCACATTTATTACAGATAATTTTTTCTATTTCTTTTGTTTCTTTCATTTTATATTGACGCATACAATTTCCTCCTCTGAACGTTTTTCATTCATCTATTTGTTACGTCTTCATTATAAATAGTGTTTTATACTGTTCCTAGTGGGAACTGCTGCCTAATCTGTCAAACATTGTTGGAGAGTATCTAAGCCAACACCATGCTCATCAGAACTGCATCTTCTTTTGGCATATCATAAAAATTTTTCCGAAGTCCATCTTCTTCAAAACCATAATTCTTATAAAATGCTCTGGCACTTTCATTACTTTCACGCACATCAAGCATCAAGCGAATAATGCCTTTTTCTTCGCATGTCTTTTTCACCTGTTCCAGAAGCTTACGCCCTACCCCTTGTCGGCGGACACAATTATCCACTGCAATCCTTGCAATTTCTCCTTCGTCTAACACAAAATACACAATGCAGTACCCTGCTAGCTTTCCGTTCAATTCTGCTGTCACAATAAACGCCTGCGACTGGTTATAAGTGTCCCCAATACTTTTCGCAGTCCATGCATCCGAAAAAATGTTTTTTTCCAAGGAAGCGATTGCTTCCAAGTCTGATTCTTTCATATTACGAACGATTAGCATCTGCCTGCTCTCTTTCTGCCTTTTCCCGTTCTGCTTGGGAAAGGCGAAGATAATCCGGACGATGCTCTGCGGCACTTTCCATCTTCCCTTCTTCCAAGTATTTCATACCCAGTGCCCCTACTGCTGCCGCACGCTGTCTATTTAAATGTGCCGGTGCAAAATGGCATTCTACTTCCATTTCATTCTTTAAATCATTGCCATAAACCGGAACTCCGTCTCCCAAGAAGGTGACCTTTTCTCCGTATTGGTTTAATTTCTTCACCAAATCCTGTACAGAGATGGCCATCTGTTCTTCCACAACTTGAAATTCATCATTTTCAAAACGATATAGCCCTGTGTATACCTGACTTCTTCTTGCATCCATAATTGGACAGATAAG
>JAZRON010000155.1:0-11080 GCA_045648725.1 Faecalimonas sp. | reverse complement strand
TGGAAACCGAAGAAAGAAGGAGAGCCGGCATGGGAGTCACCATGGTGTGATGGACGTCCGGGATGGCATATTGAATGCTCCGTGATGTCTAAGAAGTATTTGGGGGATCAGATTGACATTCATGCAGGTGGAGAGGACTTGGTATTCCCACACCATGAAAATGAGATTGCACAAAGTGAAGCAGCAAACGGAAAAGAATTTTCAAAATACTGGATGCACAATGCATTCCTAAATATTGATAATCGCAAGATGTCAAAATCACTTGGCAACTTCTTTACCGTTCGCGAAATCAGTGAACAATATGATTTACAGGTGCTCAGATTCTTTATGTTGAGTGCTCATTACAGGAGTCCATTAAACTTTAGTGCAGAACTTATGGAATCCTCTAAAAATGCATTGGAACGTATTGTGACAGCAGTTTCTAATTTGAAACACATATTAGGCGCAGCTACAGTGGAAACACTCACAGAAGAGGAAAAAGCATTGAATGAGAAAATCCAGGAATTTGTGTCTGGATTTGAGACGGCTATGGAAGATGATTTCAATACTGCCGATGCCATTGCTTCTGTGTTTGAATTGGTTAAATTTGCAAATACGACTGCAACGTCTGGGAATTCAAAAGAATTTTTACAAGGTTTATATAACAAGATTGTAACTCTTACAGATATTCTTGGATTGATTGTAGAAAAAGAAGAAGAGTTGCTTGCAGAAGATATTGAAGCTCTGATTGAAGAACGTCAGGCTGCGAGAAAAGCGAAAAACTTCCAGAGAGCGGATGAAATTCGCAACCAGTTATTGGAAAAGGGCATCATCTTAGAGGATACCCGTGAAGGAGTAAAATGGAAAAGAGCTTAGGATTCGAATTTGATTCTTATATGCGTGAACTATTTCAAATGGAAGAGGTGGATATTAACACATATTCACCTCTTACATTGGCGTATATAGGGGATTGTGTATTTGACTTGATTATTAAAAATCTGGCAATTAGTCATGGTAACAAACAAGTAAATAAACTGCACAAAGAGACAAGCAGTCTTGTTCAGGCTTCGGCTCAATCTCTTATGATGCGTAAAATACAAGAATATTTAACGGAGGAAGAAACAGCAGTCTACAAACGTGGACGTAATGCGAAATCTATCTCTCCGGCAAAGAATCAATCCATTACGGACTATAGAAGAGCCACCGGATTTGAAGCACTCCTTGGATACTTGTATCTGAAGAAAGAATGGAAACGAATGCTGGATTTGGTGAAAATCGGATTAGACAGCCTAAAAGATACACAGAAGGGTGAAGAATAGCTATGAACGAAGAAGGAAAAGTAAAGAGCCTCATAATAGAAGGAAGAAATGCAGTCATTGAAGCATTCCGTTCGGGAAAACCGGTGGACAAACTATTTGTGTTAGATGGCTGTCAAGATGGTCCGATTCGTACCATTGTCCGTGAGGCAAAAAAACATGACACTATATTGAAATTTGTTACAAAGGAGCGTCTCGACCAACTTTCTGAGACAAAGAAACATCAAGGTGTGATTGCATATGCGGCTGCCTATGAGTATTCAGATGTAGAAGATATTTTCGCATTGGCCGAGGAAAGAGGGGAAGACCCATTCGTTCTTTTGCTTGATAACATCGAAGACCCGCATAATCTTGGGGCCATTATTCGTACTGCCAATCTGGCAGGCGCTCATGGAGTAATTATTCCAAAACACCGTGCAGTAGGGCTTACGGCTACTGTGGCAAAGACATCTGCAGGAGCACTGAATTATACGCCGGTTGCCAAGGTGACCAATCTTGCTAAGACCATGGAAGAATTAAAAGACAGAGGCCTTTGGTTTGTGTGTGCCGATATGGGGGGCGAGAGCATGTACCGCCTGAATTTGACTGGACCAATAGGACTTGTTATCGGAAATGAGGGAGAGGGCGTTAGCCGTCTTGTGAAAGAAAAATGTGATTTTATTGCATCTATTCCAATGAAAGGCAATATCGATTCATTGAATGCATCTGTGGCAGCAGGTGTACTTGCATATGAAATCGTAAGACAGCGTTTAAAATAGTATGAATGAATATGATAAGATGACGGATGAGCAGTTGATTCAGAGATTGCGAAATGGAGAAACTGCTATCACAGATTATATTATGGACAAGTACAAATATGTTGTCCGAAAAAAAGCAAAGGCAATGTATCTCTTGGGCGGTGAAAATGATGATCTGATTCAAGAAGGAATGATAGGGCTGTTTAAGGCGATTCGTGATTACGATGAAAGCCAAGAGGCTTCCTTTCATAGTTTTGCAGAGCTGTGTATTTCCAGACAAATATATACGGCAATCAAATTGTCCCAAAGACAAAAGCATATGCCCCTCAATTCTTACGTTTCCTTATATTCTCAAGGGGAAAATAGTGAGGAGGACAGACAGACGCCGTTAATAGACCAACTCCAAACAGCGAAGGACAATAATCCAGAGGAGTTGTTTTTAGATAAAGAATATTTTGCTGTAATGGAGCAGGAACTGAAACAGAAATTAAGCGATTTGGAAAGCAGAGTATTGCACTTACACCTTATGGGAGAAGATTATCGTTCTATCGCAAAATTGTTGGATAAAAGTCCAAAATCCATTGATAATGCGTTGCAGAGAATTAAGCAAAAAACGTTTGACATTCTCTCTCACGTATTGTAGTATATATAGGTACTGTCAAAGACAGTTTGCTGATGTGGCGCAGTCGGTAGCGCGTCGCCTTGGTAAGGCGGAGGTCACGGGTTCAAGTCCCGCCATCAGCTGGAACAAAAGTTGGTTTAGAAGCTCAAAAGAGTTTTTAAACCAACTTTTTTTACTTGTTCTGGCAAGCAATATATGGTAAAATAACTTGATAAATGCAAATGACTTGAGGAGGGCTACTATGGAAAAAGAAGTAGTTTCAAAGAATTTTATAGAGCAGGAAATTGATAAAGATTTAAGAGAAGGCGTGTATGACACCGTTGTCACAAGATTTCCACCGGAACCAAATGGATATCTGCATATTGGACATGCAAAATCCATATTATTAAACTATGGACTTGCACAAAAATACAATGGAAAGTTTCACATGCGTTTTGATGATACCAATCCGACGAAAGAGAAGATTGAATTCGTAGAATCAATCAAAGAGGATATTCAGTGGCTGGGTGCAGACTGGAAAGAAAATTTATTTTTTGCATCAGACTATTTTGAAGCAATGTACGAATGTGCGGTGAAATTGATTAAAAAAGGTAAGGCATATGTGTGTGACCTTTCACCGGAAGAAATCCGTGAATATAGAGGAACGCTTACAGAACCGGGAAAAAACAGCCCATACCGTGATCGTACAGTGGAAGAGAACTTGGAACTGTTTGAGGCCATGAAGAATGGTGAATTTGAGGATGGAGAAAGAGTGCTTCGTGCTAAGATTGATATGGCTTCTCCGAATATTAATATGCGTGACCCGATTATCTATCGTGTGGCACATATGACTCACCACAATACAGGTGATAAGTGGTGTATTTATCCAATGTACGATTTTGCCCATCCAATTGAAGATGCCATTGAGAAAATTACACACTCTATTTGTACACTGGAGTTTGAGGATCACAGACCGCTATATGACTGGGTGGTGAAGGAATGTGAATTTAATCCAGCGCCAAGACAGATTGAATTTGCAAAATTGTATTTAACCAATGTGGTTACCGGAAAAAGATATATCAAGAAGTTAGTAGAAGAAGGTATTGTAGATGGTTGGGATGACCCAAGATTGGTTTCTATTGCAGCACTTAGAAGACGTGGATTTACACCAGAGTCTTTGAAAATGTTTGTAGAAATGTGTGGCATTTCTAAGAGCAATAGTTCTGTTGATTATGCAATGCTGGAATACTGTATCCGTGAAGATTTGAAGATGAAAAAATCACGTATGATGGCAGTGTTAGATCCGATTAAACTGATTATTGATAACTATCCGGAAGGACAGGTTGAATATTTGGATGTAGCAAACAATTTGGAAAATGAAGAATTAGGTTCTAGAAAAGTTCCATTCTGTAGAGAATTATATATTGACAGAGATGACTTTATGGAAGAACCACCAAAGAAATATTTCCGTCTGTTCCCTGGTAACGAGGTTCGTCTGATGCATGCGTATTTTGTAAAATGTGAAAGCTATGTGAAAGATGAAACGGGAAAAGTAACAGAGATTCACTGTACTTATGATCCGGAGACAAAATGCGGAACAGGATTTACAGGGCGTAAAGTTAAGGGAACCATTCATTGGGTACCGGCTCCATACGCAACAAAAGCGGAAGTACGTTTGTATGAAAATATTGTAGATGAGGAAAAAGGGGTATACAATAAAGAAGATGGAACATTAAACCTCAATCCAAATTCGTTGACAGTATTAAAAGAATGCTACTTAGAACCAAGTTTTGATGATGTAAAGGCTTATGATAGTTTTCAGTTTGTAAGACACGGATATTTCTGTGTAGATGCAAAGGATTCAAAACCGGATGCATTGGTATTCAATCGAATTGTATCATTAAAGAGTTCGTTTAAATTACCAAAATAAGACAAGTGTTGGGGCGAAGGGCAGACTTTCGCCCCTTTTATTCATGTGATAGGAAATTCCTATCACATGAAAATATTTTGAAAGAAAGGGAGGGATGCACATGGATTTCAAATCGGTAAAAAAGGCGAAAAAAGGTGTTTTTCATTTGATTTTTAGTAGAATCACAATACTGGCAGTTCTGCTTTTGATTCAATTATTCATCTTTGCTGCTATGATTACGTGGCTACATGATTATGCCACATATATTCAGGTGACGTTTTTGCTATTGGAAATTGTGTCGGTGATTTATATTATCAACAGCAAGAGTAATCCGGCATTTAAAATTACATGGATCTTATTGATATTCATCCTTCCATTCTTTGGAACAGCATTTTATATTTTTATGAAGATCATGCCGGGAACCGGGTTGATTCAAAAGCGTCTGTCAGATCTGGCTGTGATTACCAGGGAATACATGAAACAAGACGCAGATACGTTAGAGTCCCTTCGTGTTTCTAAACCGGCAAATGCAAACCTTGCCCACTATCTCAGCAATCAGGTAGGCTTTCCTGTACATCGGAATACGGCAGTGAAGTATTTTTCGTCAGGGGAAACGAAATTTGAAGAAATGAAGGCACAGCTTCGCAAGGCAGAGCGATTTATTTTTCTGGAATATTTTATCGTGGAAGATGGGGTGATGTGGAACTCTATTCGAGATATTTTGGTTGAGAAGGTCAAAGAAGGAGTAGAGGTACGTTTTATGTATGATGGCATGTGCACCATGAAGGCATTGCCATATAACTACGATAAACAGATGCGTAAATATGGGATTAAGTGCAAAATTTTCAGTCCGATTACTCCAGTCCTTTCATCTTACCAGAATAATCGAGATCACAGAAAAATCTGTGTAATCGATGGCAATGTAGGGTTTACAGGGGGCATCAACCTTGCAGATGAATATATCAATGAGATAGACCGGTTTGGGCATTGGAAAGATACGGCTGTTATGCTTGAGGGAGAAGCGGTACAAAATTTGACGATTCTCTTTTTGCAGATGTGGAATGTGAGTGAAAGAAAGCCCGAAGATTATACAAAGTACCTGACCCCTAGAACGTCAGATGTGAAGCGGGAATTGGGTTTTGTTCTTCCTTATGGGGATAGCCCATATGATAACGAGATTATAGGAGAGCAAGTCTATCTCCATATTTTGAATCATGCCAAGAAATATGTGCACATTATGACGCCATATCTTATTTTGGATAACGAGATGCTCACGACACTTGCTTTTGCAGCAAAATGTGGGATTGAGGTGATTATTATCATGCCCCATATTCCGGACAAATGGTATGCATTTATCTTGGCAAAAACATATTATGAGGAATTAATTCAGGCGGGGGTACAAATCTATGAGTATACGCCGGGATTTATTCATGCCAAAGTATTTGTGTCGGATAACGATACGGCCACAGTAGGAACCATTAATCTGGATTATCGAAGCCTGTATCATCATTTTGAATGCGGAGCATTTATTTATAACAATTCAGTTGTCTGGGAAGTTGAGAAAGATTTTCAGGAAACACTGAAAAAATGTGAAAAAGTCACGTTGACAAATTTAAAAGCAAGAAGTATGGTGGAACGAATTTTGGGACGAATTCTAAGGTTAGTTGCACCACTTATGTAAAATATTGTAAAACTGAAAAAAATATTTTACATCAGTTTTAAAATGTAGTATAATTCATCTGTATTTTATGAAGACTATATTCATGTAAATTAATACAAGATGGGAGACAAGCACATGGAAAGAAAAGTAGGAACAGTTTCGAGAGGTATCAGATGCCCAATTATCAGAGAGAACGATAATTTAGCTGACATCGTTGTAGAAAGTGTTTTAGAGGCAGCGGAAAGCGAAGGATTTGAATTAAGAGACAGAGATGTTATTTCAATTACGGAATCTATCGTTGCAAGATCACAAGGTAACTACGCATCTGTCAATGCAATTGCAGAAGATGTACAGGCAAAGTTAGGCGGAGAGACAATCGGAGTTATTTTCCCAATTTTATCAAGAAATAGATTTGCGATTTGCTTAAAAGGAATCGCAATGGGAGCAAAAAAAGTAGTTTTAATGCTTAGCTACCCAAGTGATGAAGTTGGTAATGCTTTATTGACATATGACCAACTGGATGATGCGGGTATTAATCCGTACAGCGATGTATTAACATTAGAAAAATATAGAGAGTTATTTGGTGAAAACAAACACGAATTCACAGGCGTTGATTATGTGGAATACTATAGTCAGATTATCAAGGATGCCGGTGCAGAAGTGGAAGTGGTTTTTGCAAACAATCCAAGAGTGATTTTGAACTATACAAAGAACGTATTAAACTGCGATATCCATACCCGTGTAAGAACAAAACGCATCTTACGTGAGAATGGAGCAGAAAGAGTATGTGGATTAGACGATATCTTAACAGCTCCTGTTAATGGAAGCGGTTACAATAAAAAGTATGGTCTCCTTGGTTCTAATAAATCAACAGAAGATACCATTAAATTGTTCCCAAATGAATGTTTTGACTTAGTCGAGAATATCCAACAACAAGTTTTAGACAAAACAGGTAAACATGTGGAAGTAATGGTTTACGGAGATGGAGCATTCAAAGATCCACAAGGAAAGATTTGGGAATTGGCTGACCCGGTAGTATCACCGGCATACACAGCAGGTTTAGTGGGAACACCAAATGAATTAAAGTTAAAGTATCTTGCAGATAATGATTTTGCTGACCTTAGTGGCGAAGCCTTGAAGGAAGCAATCTCTAAGAGAATCAAAGAAAAGAATGATAATCTTGTAGGAGACATGGCATCTCAAGGTACAACTCCAAGACAACTTACAGATCTTATCGGTTCATTATGTGACCTTACAAGTGGTTCCGGAGATAAGGGAACACCGGTTGTATTGGTACAAGGATATTTTGATAACTATACAAACTAATTGAAAGTGAATTTATCAGAGATTGAGGCAGCTACGCATTTCGCGTAGCTGTTTTTTGGTGCACTCCAACACTTGTCGTAGGATCTTTTCGCTTTCTAGTGTATTTAGTGGTGTGCGTTTCTAATGGGTAAAATGTTATTGGATATTAGATGAAGAAAATCAATGTATTATGTCCAAAATGTGTTTCAAGAAGTTCATAAAGTTTAAAATATCGGGTTGATTTAGTTAGTTTGGATATTGATACATGTAAAAGCGACGTTAATGTCCAAAGATGTATTGGAATTTGGACATTTGATTTGTTTTTCTAACCATAATGTCCAATAAGACTATTTTCGATGATTAAAACAGGAGAAATGTAGTTGGTTTTAAAATGATTTGGATATCAATAGAACAAATTGGTGTTTTTATGTCCAAAAGTTTATGTGTTTATAGTTTTAAGACATAATTATAGAGTGACATTTATATCTTAGTAGTAATCGAAAAAATGCGGAGCATTACAGATGAAACGATTTATAGCATTGTTGTTAAGCGTTGTGCTGTGTGTACAGCCGGTTTTGGCAGAAGAAACGGCTGGAGAAACATCAGGAGAAATGGCAGGAGTAGAAATATCAGCCCCGTCTGCCCTACTTATGGAAGCGTCCACAGGGCAAGTGATTTATGAAAAAGATGCAGACTCGAAGCGTCCTCCGGCCAGTGTCACTAAAATCATGACTTTATTACTGATTTTTGATGCACTAGAGAGTGGCAAAATAAAACTGGAGGATGAGGTGACCACTTCTGAGTATGCAGCTTCTATGGGAGGCTCTCAGGTGTTTTTGGAACCGGGGGAGGTACAGACTGTAGACACACTTATCAAATGCATTGCAGTGGCAAGTGCTAATGATGGGTGCGTTACTATGGCAGAGTACATAAGTGGAAGTGAGGAAGTGTTTGTACAACAGATGAATGAGCGTGCCAAGGGACTTGGAATGACGAATACTCATTTTGTAAATTGCAATGGTTTGGATGCGGAGGAACATCTGACGACAGCAAGAGATATTGCATTGATGTCAAGAGAATTGATTACAAAGTACCCTGCCATTCGGGATTATTGTATGATTTGGCAGGAAAATATTACCCATACAACACGGAAAGGTTCCAGTGAATTTGGGCTTTCCAATACAAATAAGTTGGTGCGTCACTACGAGTACGCAACGGGGCTGAAGACCGGTTCCACCAGCCAGGCAAAGTTCTGTATATCAGCAACTGCAGAGAAGAATGATATGGAACTCATTGCCGTGATTATGGCGGCAGACGACAGTAAGATCCGCAACAAAGATGCTGTAACGCTTTTAAATTATGGGTTTGGGAAATGTAACATTTATAAAGAGGAAAAGTCACCGAAGATGAAGCCGGTAGAGGTAAAAAAAGGAGAAGAAAAACAGGTAGAAGTGTTGCAAAAGACCCCGTTTACCTATGTAGATGTGTCAGGAGCGGATTTGAATACCATTGAGAGAAAGGTTGAGATGAAAGAGCTGGTGGCACCGATAAAAAAAGGAGAGAAAGTGGGAGTTGCACGTTATTATCTGAATGGAACAGAGATTGGAAGTGCAGAGATTGTTGCGGCAGAAGATGTTGGTGAGATTCGTTATATGGGAGCACTTCAGGATGTGATGGAGAGATTTTTTTCATTGTGAAAAGTATTTGTCAAAGAACCAGAATGATGTGTTCATTTCCTATCATACAAAAAATCCGGGCAAAAAGCCCGGATTTTGCTATGTGTTATATTATAATAATTGAATTCCGTTTTCTAATGCATGTTTCACAATGTGCTCTGGCCAGGTAGAAGACTGTACTTCTCCAATATGAGCCTTGCGCAAGCAGAACATACAAATACGAGACTGACCTAGTCCGCCGCCAATGGTATATGGCAGTTCGTGGTTTAAGAGTGCTTTTTGGAAATCCAATTCAGCACGGTCTTCACATCCTGCAATTTTAAGTTGACGCATCAAAGCTTCTTCATCTACACGAATTCCCATTGAGGATAATTCCAAAGCAATGTCAAGAACAGGGTAGTAGACGATGATATCACCATTTAATTCCCAGTCATCATAGTCCGGTGCACGACCATCGTGCTTTTCTCCGGAAACCAAGTATTTTCCAATTTGAGAAATGAATACGGCTCCTTTTTCTTTTGCGATCAAGTATTCTCTTTCTTTTCCGGTTTTATCTGGATAGAGGTCTTCCAACTCCTGTGAGGTGATGAAAGTGATTTCTTCCGGTAGAAGAGGTTCTATGTAATTATATCTTCTGGAAATATAACTTTCTGTTTCTTTTAGTGCAGCATACACTTTGCGAACGGTATACTCCAATGTTTCCATATTACGTTCTTCTTTGGAAATGACCTTTTCCCAATCCCATTGGTCTACATAAAGGGAATGGATGTTATCTGTATCTTCATCACGACGAATGGCATTCATATCAGTATAAAGTCCTTCACCTGAGTGAAAGCCGTAGCGCTTTAATGCATAGCGTTTCCATTTGGCAAGGGAGTGCACGATTTCAACCATGCTGTCATTTTGCTCTTTGATTCCAAAAGCGACAGGTCGTTCTACACCATTTAAGTTGTCATTTAGCCCGGATTCCGGCTTTACAAACAATGGGGCAGAAACACGTGTTAAATGCAATGATTTTGCAAGAGCCCTTTCAAAATGGTCTTTAATTTCTTTAATTGCTACCTCTGTTTCACGGATTGTAAGTGGTGATTGGTAGCCTTCTGGTATCATTAAATGTTCCATAACTAATCTCTCCTTTAGCAATTAGTTTCAGTGTATTCTCATTCCTTATCATATGTCAAGGAAAAAAGGAAAATTACTGAGAAAAAAGCATTTTTTTCGGTAAAACATCATAGATTAGTATAGTGGGAATTTGACAGATGGTGGTGGCTGACATGAACATGGATAAGGATGAAAAGCAGGAAAATGTGTTGACGATACTAGAGTATCTGGATAGAAGAAAAGGAAAGCAAAGTATTGACCAAAATGGAGCAGAATGCTATGATACATGAATGAGATGTATTCTAAATACAAAGGAGATAGAAAGATGGCATTATTAAAAGAATGGAGAGACGCAGCTTATTCACAAGAAATGGATCAAGGTGCATTGCAAAGATTTTGGGGAACCTATTTTGAGATTGAAAAAGGGATTTATGAACAATTGTTAGAAAATCCGGATGAAGAAGTGAAGGGAACTGTGAAAGAACTTGCTAAAAAATACGGCATTGAAGTATTTACAATGACAGGCTTTTTAGATGGAATTAACGACAGTTTGAAGGAACCAAATCCAATCGAAGAAATGGAAGAGGACACTGTTGTAAGCCTTGCATTTGATAAGGAAAAATTGTATAAAAATATGGTTGCTGCGAAAGCAGAGTGGCTCTATGAGCTGCCACAATGGGATGCGATTTTTACAGAGGAAAAGAGAAAAGAGTTATATAAAGAGCAGAAGAATTCAGGAACTGTCCGCAAGGAGAAAAAAGTGGGTAGAAATGACCCATGTCCATGTGGAAGTGGA
>JAZRON010000154.1:0-1928 GCA_045648725.1 Faecalimonas sp. | reverse complement strand
AGGAGCAATACCCACATCCTTCCCCAGAACTCCCCGTATGGAAGCTTTATGATAAGGCGGAGTGCGAACATTGAGTCATCATCTATGGGAATTTCAGAAATGTGCACTTTTTCTCCCAAGGATCCAATATTGCCGGATCTCATAATCACCCTGTTGTCTGAGGTGCAGTCCAGAATCTGGAGTGCATACGGCTGGGTGATGTCAAGTTCCAGCAGGTTTGGGGTGAAATACAGGGAAAATGCATTAAGGTCAATCTTAACTTTTTCTGCAGCCTGAAGTCCAGGAATTGCATCCATTCTGAAAGCCTTGAAGATTGTTTTGTATGCGGCAGACTCCACTCTCCGTACAAAATCCCTCTCCTGGTCATTGTACATCTTAACCATCCAGCGGCATTGCACCACTGAAAGAAAAACCAGTGCGCACACCACGCAAACAGATGTATTTCTGAAGAAATTCTTGTTCATACACCAAAGTTACCCAAAAAATGCTGCTTAAGGTGAGATTTAACAATAGTTAACATTTCTTAACAGTGCGTTAACATCATTCTTTGGGATGTGAGGGTATCTTTGTAAAGGAAATTTTAAAACTCTTGGATTATGAAAAGGATTTTGATGGTTGCCCTTATGGCAATGGCAGCAAATTTTGTGGCTGCTCAAGTGAAAACAGATACTCTTCCCCAGGTGCGTAAAAGCGGTATTCTATATGTGGTTGACGGTGTAGTGGCTTCAAAGAGCACTTATGACAAGTTGGGGCCTGATGATATTGAGAATATTACAGTACTCAGGAATATAGAAAAAGTTATGGTAATCAATACCAAGGCCGCTTATGATTCTGTGAAGGTGCTGAGGATATCCAAAGCAAGGGTTACTGACCCGACCGGAGAATCAGGAGAAGTTGAAGTTGTTTCGGACAAGAACAACAATATCATTTCAATGGGCAAGTTTGTGCCGGACAGTACAATAAAAACACATAAATATGTGGTCATGGAAAAAAAGAACAATAAATATGTGAAAACAACTGCCACCTATGAAAAAGGGGGTAAAAAAAATCCGTTGATTATTGTGAAAAATTCGGACGGAGAGATAAGGACAGTTGATGATATGAGCAAGATAGACAAGGGGGACATCAAGATGATTATGGTAAACAAATCAAGTGACAGCAAACAGTTTGAAAAATATGGTGATGTTTCCAGTGGAGTTGTGATAATAGAGGTCAGGTAGTTTGTGGAACTTTAAAGATTATGTTATGAAGAGGGTTATTTCAAGTATTCTGGTTTTATTATTGCCATTGGGCTTGTTTGCTCAGAATGTATTGGACAATGCAGCATTTTATAGGGCTGAGTATATCCATCTATATAAAAAGGATTCATTGAAGACAACATTTTTTAAAGATGTTTTCTATTTGGATATATGTAAATCAGGACACTCTTTTTTCTATAGCAGAGCAAATCAAATTAAAGATTCAGTAGAAACTGCTTTGAAAGCAGATGGTATAAGTGGTTTGGAACTTGTAATGAGGACCAGGCAGCTCAGTAACGGATTGCAGTGGTATATTGACAAGCGTTTTGCGGATTGTGAATATGATTATACTAATAAGTTGCTGGTTGATTTCAAAAGGTATACGGCACCACTGGAAATGCCACAATGGGAGATAGTGGGGGATACAGTTACTATAAATGGCTTTCTTTGCAAGGAGGCTCATGCATTTGTTCAAGGCAGGAAATGGATTGCATGGTATACTGAAGAAATTCAGTCGAATGACGGCCCGTGGCTTTTGTGGGGATTGCCGGGACTGATAATCCATGCAAAGGATTCTGATAATTATTTTAAATTCAATTGCACTTCTGTAAAATTACTTGATGAACCATATACGGTTCTGTTGCCTGGCAGCAATAATTTGATTACCGAAATAACTAAAAAGGAGATGTT
>JAZRON010000153.1:0-7322 GCA_045648725.1 Faecalimonas sp. | reverse complement strand
TCCGTATTGGTTTAATTTCTTCACCAAATCCTGTACAGAGATGGCCATCTGTTCTTCCACAACTTGAAATTCATCATTTTCAAAACGATATAGCCCTGTGTATACCTGACTTCTTCTTGCATCCATAATTGGACAGATAAGCCCGGTGCATCCGTACATATTATAAGCCAGTCCATCTACAGTCGGAATATGAATCAGTGGTTTATTCAGGGCAAACCCCAATCCTTTTGCAGTTGCTGCCCCAATTCGAAGACCGGTAAATGACCCAGGCCCCCCTGACACTGCGATTGCATCAATTGTGGATAAATCAAACTCTGTCATCTTTACAATCTCATCCAACATCGGAAGCAGTGTCTGCGAGTGTGTCTTTTTGTAATTCACCGTATATTCTGCAATAGTCTGGTCATCCTCTAAAATTGCGACTGTCGCCACAAGTCCCGAACTGTCTAATGCTAAAATCCGCATGTTATGCCTCCTTTTCCTCGATTGTAATTTTTCTATAATCAAAACCTTGCTCTAAATCTTTTTCAATGGTAATCTGGGTTCTCTTAGCCGGGAGAATCTCCTCGATTAAATTGGCCCATTCGATAAGAGAAACACCCTCCCCATAGACATAGTCTTCAAATCCAATTTCATCCATCTCTGAGATGTCTCCAATGCGATATACATCGAAATGGTAAAATGGCAGGCGTCCCTCATCATACACTTGCACAATGGTAAAAGTCGGACTATTAATTGGTTCCGCAATCTGTAAGCCATCTGCCATCCCCTGCGTAAATACAGTTTTTCCAACTCCCAAATCGCCTACCATTGTATAAACTTGTCCTTTGGACGCTTTCTTGCCTATTTCCAAACCTAGTTCGTAGGTTTCTCTTGCACTTCTTGTCTCAATAATCATAATAACTTGACCTCTATCTAATGAATATGTCTGATTTTCACTTTAGACGGCGGCATGTGTGTATGAATCATTTTAATCACTTCTTCATATTGTTCCCCCATGCATTCTTTTGGGAAAATAAGTGCTCTGACTCTGTTCAAGTATAAAATCACACTCTTTTGTGTACTAACTGCTTTTGCAAATTCGCCCCACTCGTTTACGGCTTCCAAGTCATCCTGTCTCACAACAACCCCAGTCTCATTGAGCTCGTATTCCAATGGCTTTTTAAACATTTCCGACTGTTCTACTTGCATTTTTGCTCTTGATTTCAATTGAATTGGATTCATTACTAAAAACAAAATTGCAATCAGAAGTGCTGGCATAGCAGATGTGAACCCTCCATTCCTATAGGAATTAAGAGCAATCATCAAAGCCGCAACTCCAACAACCGGGCCCAAAAGGCCACTTACACTTGTGTACGTATTATATAGAAAGAAGTCGTACATATATTTACCCGTCATCTTCACTGTAAACTTTACAGACATCCTATTCCCTCCGAAAATTGATTCTGCACAAAAATGCTGTGCGATAAGATATTATAGCACAGCATTGTAATTTTGTTAATGATGTAACTTTAAGATTGGACTTATTTTTTTATAAATACATAGTACAATGATGGATACCAATACACCTTTTAGCAAATTGAATGGTACAACCGCAAACATGACAAACGTAAATAAACTGTCAATACTTGCATTTACTTTGGTTCCCATCTCTATGAGTCCTTCAATTGGCATCTTAAATGCCACAGCATATGTCGGAAGCAAAATATAGGCATTGACAAAACATCCTAATGTTGTCATAAAAAATGTTCCGGTTACCATACCGATAATCGCACCTTTTTTTGTTTTGTTTCTTCTATAAATAATGCCCGCTGGCACACAGAAAGAACAGCCGATAATAAAATTAGCCACTTCACCTATGCCTGCCGTCACACTGCCGTTAATGAGCAAATTCAAAAGAATCTTTACAAGTTCAATCAGTGCACCTGCCATTGGCCCCATAGAAAAGCAACCAATTAACACCGGCACCTCACTGAAATCAATTTCGTAGAAACTTGGTGCAAATGGCAGTGGTATCTCAAATAGCATAAGCACTACTGCGATAGCTCCCAGCATTCCAATTTGCGTAATCATTTTTGTTTTCATATATTTCTCCTCCCATCCAGACTCTACTGTCGGTACCGGAATTGCACCGGTTCAGCCACTTATCAAAGTGGGTCGCGGACTTTTACCGCCGGTGGGGAATTTCACCCCGCCCTGAAGATTTTTTCTTTCATTTTAATAGATTACAATTTCATAGTCAACTGGATTCGCTTCTTCTGCAAATCCACACTCATAACTTTCACTTCCACGATATCGCCCACACTCACAACTTCCAATGGATGTTTAATAAATTTCTTGTCTGTAATCTGCGAAATGTGAACAAGGCCATCCTGGTGAACCCCGATATCTACAAACACACCAAAATCGATAACATTACGAACAGTTCCCTTTAGAATCATTCCCTCTGTCAAATCCTTCATCTCAAGGACATCGGTACGAAGAATTGGTTTTGGCATCTCATCACGAGGGTCACGAGCCGGTTTTTCCAACTCTTTTACTATATCACGAAGTGTAATTTCACCGATTCCCAGTTCCTCCGCAAGTTTTCCATAATCTTTGATGGTCTTTGAAAGTCCTTTTAAGTTCCCACCTGCAATATCAAGCACTGTGAATCCTTGCTTTTCTAATAATTTTTCTGCAGCTTCGTAACTTTCCGGATGCACACTGGTTCCATCAAGTGGATTTACTCCTCCTTGAATACGCATAAATCCTGCACATTGTTCATATGCTTTCGGTCCAAGTTTTGCAACCTTTAAAAGTTCTTTTCTATCTTTGAAGCTTCCGTTTTCTTCACGGTAAGCCACGATATTTTTCGCAATGGCACCTGAAACCCCTGAAATGTAGGCAAGTAATGGTGCAGATGCTGTATTTAAGTCTACACCCACCTTATTTACAGAGTCTTCTACGACACCTGATAGTGCTTCGCTAAGTTTCTTCTGATTCATGTCGTGCTGGTATTGGCCTA
This sequence comes from Faecalimonas sp., assembly GCA_045648725.1. Lineage (GTDB taxonomy): Bacteria > Bacillota > Clostridia > Lachnospirales > Lachnospiraceae > Faecalimonas. Next base: position 4,315 of record JAZRON010000153.1, on the reverse strand, counting down.
CGCCGATCGATTTTGGATCAATCTTTACAAGTTCAGCCAATGGGTCTTGAAGTCGTCTTGCAATGGATGCAGCACTTCTCTGTCCTACATCAAAATTCGGAAACTCTTCCGTTGCAAGTTTGCTTGCTGAATATACCGAAGCGCCTGCTTCGTTTGTAATGATATATTGCACTTTTTCCGGAATCTCTTTGAAGAGTTCCACGATAATCTGCTCTGATTCGCGGGAAGCTGTACCATTTCCTACCGAGACAAGTGTAATTCCATATTTGCGAATTAACTTTTTCAATGTGTCTTTTGCTGCCGCAATCTTTTGTGGTGTAGTAGGTGCTGTTGGATAGATAACAGTTGTATCCAACACTTTTCCTGTTGGGTCTACCACTGCCAATTTACATCCGGTACGGAATGCCGGGTCCCAGCCAAGCACTGTTTGTCCCACAATCGGTGGTTGCATCAGAAGTTGTTCTAAGTTTTTTCCAAACACTTCGATTGCTCCATCCTCTGCTTTTTCTGTTAAATCATTACGGATTTCACGTTCAATTGCTGGTTCAATCAATCTCTTATAACTATCTGCCACAACCTCTTTTAACACAGGAGTCGTGTACTGATTGTCTGTAATAATTGTCTGTTTCTCCAAGTAACCCAGAACTTTTTCTTCCGGTGCCTCTACTTTTACAGTTAAGAATTTTTCTTTTTCTCCACGATTCAACGCTAAAATTCGATGTCCTGCAAGTTTTGTGATTGGCTCTTCGAACTCATAGTACATCTCATATACTGATTGTGCTTCCGGATCCTTTGCCACAGAAACAATCTTGCCTTGTTTTGTTGTTAAATCACGAATATAGATACGGTAATCTGCTTCGTCTGAAATATATTCAGCAATGATATCCATCGCCCCTGCAATCGCTTCTTCTGCAGAAGCCACTTCCTTTTCTTCAGAAATGTATTCCATTGCTGCTTCTTCCAAAGGCACTTCTGTTTTTTGCAACATAATAAGAGCAGCTAATGGTTCCAATCCTTTTTCTTTCGCAATGGTAGCTCTGGTTCTACGTTTTGGACGGTATGGACGGTATAAGTCCTCTACTACCACCAATGTCTCTGCTGCTAAAATTTGAGCCTGAAGTTCTTCTGTTAATTTTCCTTGCTCTTCTATTGCTCTAAGTACCTGTTCCTTCTTTTCTTCCAAGTTTCTAAGATACTGAAGTCTTTCATTTAATTTTCTTAATTGTTCATCATTCAGTGATCCTGTCACTTCTTTACGGTATCTGGAAATAAATGGAATGGTGTTACCTTCGTCAATAAGGCCGACTGCTGCCTCCACCTGCCATCTTTGTACTTCCAATTCTTGCGTTAATTTTTGAATAATGTCCATCTTGTCTGTTCCTTTCCCCATTCCTGTCTTGTATTATATCGAATATTATTTCCCGTTGCAAACCTCTTATTGAAAAACTCCGTCCAGATAATGAGAAATGGAACGTTTAATATTTTCCCCGAAATCAGCCTGACCTTTTGTCATGGCCCACTCGAATACATTTCCGATAACAAGCATACGAATATCTGTTACAATTTCGGAAATTGTAAGTTTTAACTGAATGGTATTTGTTTCAACCATCTTTTCCAAATATTGTTGCACGGTCACAATTGGATATGGCCTTTCTGTACGTATATTAGGATTTAGTGCCTGATTGTGCGGAGTATAATATCCCGCAATAAAATCCACACCTAACTCCTTGCAGTATTTCACATAATTCAGATAAACTCCAACAATAGCCTCCTTCGCCTCATCTGTACTTTGAGGGATCTCAAGTAAGGCAGAATTCACTGTCGGTTGTTCTTCTATGTAATAAGAAAGCAAATCATCTTTTGTTTTAAAATGGTGATAAAAACTTCCATTGGAAACGCCGGCCTCTTCGCAAATTTTCTTAATAGATAGGTTTTCATAACCTTCTTTTTTTAGTATTTCTTTTGCCGCTTTAAAAATTCGTTCCTTAGTTTCTTTTGATTTCAACTGCTGTTTTGATAATTCTGTATTCTCTTTCACGTGAATTCCTCCTTGTGAACGCTTGAATGCTTGTATTATACCATACAGAGCCCGAAAACACAAGAAAACCGAGTGCACTCTGCTTGCAATAAATGGAATTTCCCTATCACACAAAAATTCAGAATTACCTATCAATACTGTAGGTAATTCTGAATCTCATTTACTCATGTTCAAATACAACATCTGCATATTCTGCTTCGGCAGCTCGTTTTAAGTCACCCGGTTTCAAAAACAACTGAAGACCTCTTCTTCCGCCGCTTACAGCAATCCCAGTCAGGCTTTCTGCCTCCCTCTGAATGACCGTCTTGAACTTTTTCTTCATTCCAATGGATGTGCAACCACCTCGGATGTAACCGGTCACGGTTGTCAAATCTTTGAGCGGCAACATTTCTAACGACTTTTCACCTACCACTTTTGCAGCTTTCTTGAAATCAATTTCCTCAGCAACCGGAATCACAAACACGTAATGATTTTTGCTTTTCCCTATGGTTACCAATGTTTTGTATACCTGTTCGTATGGCATTGAAAGCATCTGGGCAAGATGAACTCCATCTATAAAATCCTCACATTCATAGGTATACATCTCATATGGAATCTTCAATTTTTCCAGAATACGCATGGCATTTGTCTTATTTTCTTTTTTAGCCAAAATCATCAACTCTCTTATTTTTCTTCTTGCACTTCTTCCTTGCGAATCTCTTTCGTGCGGATTTCCTTGCAAATCTGGTCTACAAATGCGTCGATTGATTTCTGTCCTTCATCTCCTGCAAAACGGCTTCTCACAGAAACAAGTCCTTCTGCTTCTTCCTTCTCACCAACAATTAACATGTATGGAAGTCTTGAAAGTCTTGCGTCACGAATCTTGTAACCAATCTTTTCAGAACGATTATCTACTGTTACATCTACACCATTCATCGCTAATTCTTTGCGAACTTTTTCTGCGTAGTCTGCATATTTTTCTGAAATCGGTAAAATACGCACTTGTTCCGGACATAACCATGTTGGGAATTTTCCAGCATATTTTTCAATCAACCATGCAAGTGTTCTTTCGTAGCATCCAAGTGATGTTCTGTGAATGATATATGGACGAACTTTTGCACCGTTTTGATCAATATAGTACATATCAAATTTTTCTGCGATTGCACAGTCTAATTGAATGGTAATCATGGTATCTTCTTTTCCATATACATTCTTAGCCTGAATATCAATCTTTGGTCCGTAGAATGCGGCCTCTCCATCAGCTTCTGTAAAGTTAATACCTTTTTCAATCAAGATTTGACGAAGCGCATCCTGTGTGCTTTCCCAATATTCTTCATCGCCAAGATATTTTGCTTTGTTTTCTGGATCCCATTTTGACAAACGATATGTTACGTCGTCTTGTAATCCCAATGTTGTCAAAATATGAATCGCAAGATTTAAGCAGTTTTGAAGTTCTTCTTCTGCCTGGTCAGGACGGATTACGTTGTGTCCTTCTGAGATTGTAAACTGACGAACACGTGTAAGTCCATGCATTTCTCCCGAGTCTTCATTACGGAATAAAGTAGAAGTTTCACCCATTCTGTAAGGAAGGTCGCGGTATGATTTTTGCGAATTTTTATATACAAAATATTGGAATGGACATGTCATTGGGCGAAGGGCAAATACTTCTTTGTCTACTTCTTCATCTCCCAATACAAACATTCCGTCTTTGTAGTGATCCCAGTGTCCTGAAATTTTGTACAAATCAGATTTTGCCATAAGTGGAGTTTTTGTACGAACATAGCCCCATTCTTTATCTTCCAAATCTTCAATCCATCTTTGAAGTTTCATAATCATCTTTGTACCATTTGGAAGCATCAATGGAAGGCCTTGTCCAATTACATCTACCGTTGCGAAAAGTTCCATTTCACGACCAAGTCTGTTGTGGTCGCGTTTCTTAATGTCTTCCAATCGTTCCATGTGTGCTGCCAAATCATCTTTATTGTCATATGCAGTTGCATAGATACGTTGCAATTGTGCCTTGTTTGAATCACCTCTCCAGTAAGCCATAGAAGAAGAAATAAGTTTAAATGCTTTAATCGCTTTTGTACTCATAAGGTGTGGCCCTGCACAAAGGTCTACGAAATCTCCTTGCTTATAGAAGGAAATCACTGCATCTTCCGGAAGGTCTTGGATGAGTTCCACTTTATATGGTTCTCCTTTTTCTTCCATGAATTTGATTGCTTCTTCTCTAGGAAGTTCAAATCTTTCTAATTTAATATTTTCTTTTACGATTTTCTTCATCTCTTTTTCGATATC
>JAZRON010000152.1:0-7021 GCA_045648725.1 Faecalimonas sp. | reverse complement strand
GTCCATTCATATGATTCGTGCAAACATTGAAACAGAGATTGCACCGATTGTGGGAAGTGAACAGCAGGCAAATGATTTGGTACGTTATATCAAGGAGAATGGTGAGGAAGAAGGAGGAGTATGGACAACAAATATTTTTGGAAAGTCCATAGAAGACCTTGTGACAGACGGTATGCGTAATAAAATTATGATGATTAATGATGAAAGTCAGATGAAATTACAGGACACCATGCAGAAAATTGTGAACGACAGCAATGGTGGAATGGTGTGCATTATCATTTAAAACATAATTAAAAATGGAGCCGTGATTTATGGTCACGGCTCTTTACTTTTTTGAAATTCATGGTAAGATGTTTACAGATAAAAAAATAAAAATGGGAGAAAATACATATGAAATGTTTTGAATTTATTCCGGAAGGAATACAAGATTGCAGAGTGACAGCATGGCTTCATGGAGATGAGGAGTTTTCGGAGATCACGCCTGAAAATTCTGTACATCCGGCAATGATTATCTGTCCGGGTGGTGGATATGGTATGGTATCAGAGAGAGAAGCAGAACCGGTGGCAAAACAATATTTTGCGGCAGGATATCATACATTTATCTTATGGTACTCGGTGGGAGAGATGGCAAAAGATTTTTACCCATTACGTCAATTAGCTTCTACAATTGCCCATGTTCGTAAGTACGCAGAAGAATGGTATGTTGCAAATGATAAGATTGCAGTAAGCGGTTTTTCAGCAGGTGGACATTTGGCATGTTCTCTTGGAACGCTTTTCAATGAAGAACCTTTCTTAAAGGCTTTTGGCCGAGATGACCATATTCGTCCGGATGCAATGGTGTTATCTTATCCAGTAATCACTGCAGATGAATTTGCACATATAGGGTCCATCCGAAATGTGAGTGGGGCAGAAGTAGGTACAGAAGAGTATCAATGGTTTGGGCTTAATAATCATGTGGATGCACAGACTCCACCTACTTTTTTATGGCACACAGCCGAAGACACCTGTGTTCCGGTGGAGAACAGTTTAAAGATGGCAACGGCTTTATCAGCCGCTAAGATTCCATTTGAACTACATGTGCTGCCAGAAGGTGTTCATGGAATGTCTGTATGCAACAAGGAAGTAAACTCCCCATGTGCATACAATGCCAGATGGGTGGAATGGAGTATTAAGTGGTTGAATAAAGTGTTTGCATTTGAAGCATAAGACAGTCGGGAGAAAAAGAATGATACGATTTAATTGTGATTATCATGAGGGTGCCCATCCTCGCGTTATGGATGCCCTTGTAAATACCAATATGGTGCAGACTGTGGGATATGGTCAGGATGAATATTGTAAGAAGGCAAAAGAGGTCATAAAAAAGGTATGTAACTGCCCAAAAGCCGCAGTGCATTTTCTGGTTGGAGGAACACAGACCAATATGACTGTGATTTCTTCCGTTTTGCGTCCGCATCAAGCAGTGCTAAGTGTGAAAGAAGGACATATCAATGCCCATGAAACAGGCGCGATTGAAGCAACCGGACATAAGGTGATGACCATTGAAGGAAAAGACGGCAAGATAAATGGAGACCAGATTCGCAAGCAGTATCAGCTTCACTGGGAAGATGGTTCTCATGAACATGTGACACAGCCAAAGATGGTATATATTTCGAATCCAACAGAATTGGGAACATTGTATTCCAAGGCTGAATTAGAGGAGATTCGCAGGGCATGTGACGAGTGCAACTATTATTTGTTCTTAGATGGTGCAAGATTGGGATATGGACTCATGTCAGAGGGAAATGATGTGACCATGGAAGATTTGGCAAGGCTTTGTGACGTATTCTATATTGGTGGTACAAAGGTTGGTGCCATGTTCGGAGAGGCAGTTGTCATTACAAACGAAGCACTTCAAGAGGATTTTAGATACATTATTAAGCAAAAAGGTGGAATGCTTGCTAAGGGAAGACTTCTGGGGGTTCAGTTTTTAGAACTGTTCAAAGATGGTCTGTACTTTGAGATTTCGGCACATGCCATTAGGATGGCCAATATTTTAAAAGAAGGTTTGGCAAAACTGGGATATCAATTCTATGTGGATAGCAAGACCAATCAACAATTTGTGATTGTACCAAATCAGAAGTTGGATGAGATAAAAGAGAAATACGGCTATGAATATCAAATGCCATATGACGAAACCAGCAGTGTGGTGCGTTTTTGTACAAGCTGGGCAACCAAAGAGGAACATGTGCTTGAATTGCTGAAAGATATGAAATAGGAGTATTGGAATTATGCGTGTAAAAATCTTTACGGACGGAGCGGCTCGTGGAAATCCGGATGGACCGGGAGGATATGGGACTGTTTTGGAATACGTAGATACAAAGGGAGAGCTTCATACGAGAGAATATTCCTGTGGTTATAAGAAAACCACGAACAATCGTATGGAATTGATGGCAGCCATTGTTGGCTTGGAAGCACTGAATAGACCGTGTGAAGTAGAACTTTATTCAGATTCCAAATATCTTGTGGATGCATTTAATCAACATTGGATTGATAGTTGGCTGATGAAAGGTTGGAAACGTGGCAAGAATGAACCTGTGAAGAATGTAGACCTATGGCAACGCCTGTTAAAGGCAAAAGAACCTCATAAGGTAACATTCATATGGGTAAAAGGACATGATGGTCACCCACAGAATGAACGTTGCGATGTCCTGGCAACCACAGCAGCCGATGGAGACAACTTGATAGATGATGTACAATAAACCTTTACAACACCCCAAAATGATGATAAAATCACAGAGGATTTGAAGTAAGACAGACGGTCGCTGCTGCAGGTGCCGAAAGGCCGCAGGAGAGGAAAGTCCGGGCTTCACAGGGCAGGATGCCGGATAACGTCCGGTGGAGGCAACTCCAAGGCCAGTGCAACAGAAATATTCCGCCTGTATTTTACAGGTAAGGGTGGAAGGGCAGTGTAAGAGACTACCGCCTCTTTGGTAACAAAGGGGGCACATGTAAACCCCATCCGAAGCAAAACCGAATAAAAACAATGTGGCGGCCCGTCACGTTTTAGGTAGGTTGCTTGAACCTGTTGGTAACAGCAGGTCTAGATAGATGACCGTCCAACGACATAACCCGGCTTATCGTCTTGCTTCAACCATATTGTAGTAAATATATCAAATACGTAAAACACCCCGAAATATATTGTAACGAAGACATCGGTTTCCGCACAGGCTTCGTAACAATATATTTCGGGGTGTTTAGCTATTGTATCTATTTATATTTTTCTTCGCAGTACTGGCAACGGTAAACTTGGTTTTCCGCATCTGTCAATACGAATACATGGTCAAGTCCCTGCTCAACAGATGTAATGCAACGTGGATTCTTGCAGCGAATAACATTTGTAATCTGCTTTGGAAGTTCCAAACGTTTCTTTTCTACAATTCTTTCATCTTTGATGATGTTTACCGTGATGTTATGATCGATAAAACCAAGGATGTCCAAGTCGATAATATCAATTGGGCACTCGATTTTAATGATATCTTTTTTGCCCATCTTTTTACTTGCGGCGTTTTTAATAATGGCAACACAGCAATCCAGTTTATCTAATTTCAAGTATTTATAAATATCCATACTTTTTCCGGCTTCAATGTGGTCTAGCACAAAACCTTCAGAAAGAGTACTAACGTTTAATGAATTCTTTAACATGATTTTCTTCCTTTCTCTACTGAATTATTTTACTTCAATTCCAAGCAATGTGAGAATCAAAGCCATACGAACGTAAACACCATATTGTGCTTGTTTGAAGTAAACAGCACGTGGGTCATCGTCAACTTCAACAGCGATTTCATTTACCCTTGGAAGTGGATGAAGAACTAGCATGTGTTCCGGAGCCAATACCATTTTCTTTTTGTCCAAGATATAGAAATCTTTCATACGGATGTAATCTTCTTCGTTGAAGAAACGTTCTTTTTGAACACGTGTCATGTAAAGAACATCTAATTCAGGAAGAGCTTCTTCCAAGCGTTCTACTTCCTTGTAAGGAATGTTTTTCTTATCCAAAACATCTTTTCTCATATAACCTGGCAGGCGAAGTTCTTCCGGTGAAATGAGCACAAATTTAATATTTGTATAACGTGCAAACGCATGGATTAAAGAGTGTACCGTACGTCCGAATTTCAAGTCGCCACAAAGACCGATTGTCAGGTTGTCAAGTCTGCCGCTCAAAGAACGGATTGTTAAAAGGTCAGTGAGTGTCTGTGTAGGATGTTGATGACCGCCATCACCTGCGTTAATAATCGGAATAGAGGAATGGCGTGCTGCAACCATAGGAGCACCTTCCTTTGGATGTCTCATGGCAACAATGTCTGCATAGCAGGATACCATTCGGATAGTGTCAGAAACTGTTTCGCCTTTTGCAGCTGAACTTGAGTCAGCAGAAGAGAAGCCCAGTACATTTCCGCCAAGGTTTAACATGGCAGCCTCGTGGCTGAGGCGAGTTCTTGTGCTTGGTTCAAAGAACAGTGTGGCTAATTTCTTTCCTGCACAGGCATGGGAATATTTCTCAGGATTTGCTTCAATATCGTTAGCCAAATCCAGTAATTTGTCTAATTCTTCGACTGTTAAGTCTAATGGACTCATTAAGTGTCTCATAAGTAAACCTCCTAGTTTATCGATATGTTAATAAATCTTCCACGGATTTTCGTCTCGGTGCATCCGGTGCAATGTCTGGATAGCCGATTGCAATCAATGCGCCCAATTCTTGTGTCTCCGGAATCTGGAGCAACTCAGTAATCCCGTCTTCATCCCAAATTCCAAGAATAACAGTGCCAAGTCCCTGTTCGTGTGCAGCAAGACAAAAAGTCTGGCATGCTGCGCCAACATCAAACATCTGCCAACGATCGCCTTTCTTTGTGGAAAATGAGCCGTCGCGTTCAAAACCGCAGCGCCCTTTTACAAAAGTAACGGCAATTAGCATCGGTACCTGGCGAATAATATTAGAATTAAAATCTGGGGTAAAATCATCTGCAATTTTTTGAATCATAGAAGTGTCTTCAATTGCAATATAACGAGTGATCTGAGTGTTTTTCCAAGAAGGAGAATAGGATGTATTAGAAATAATAGTCTCTAATAAGGAATGACTGATAGCATCATTCTTAAATTTGCGAATACTTCTTCGTCCTTTGATACATTCTGTTGCGTTCATAAATATATCCTCCTATTCGAAAATCTCTTACTATCATATACCAAAAAAAATGGTTTTTCAACTCTATATTTGGTAAAATGTAGATTTTCTAAAATAAATGTATTATAATGAACCATAGTTTTTAAAAGGCACGAAAAAAAGGAAAGTAGGCTAAAATTATGAGAACAGATGAATTGATGTTGTATAAACACATGGAACACGAAGAAGTCCTTGCTAATATGACATTTTTGATGAATCACTGTCAAAGTGAATACTATAATCAAGAAGATTTGAAAACTTTATTATTTGAGTGCATCAATCAAATCTTGGAGTTGGCAAACAGCCATGGATTCGAGGGAAACCTTTGGCACAATTATTTGACATTTTTGCTCGCAAATGATGAGAATGCTTACAGCACAGAGTGTGAAATCGTTGGCGAGATTGAGGGAAGCATCAATAATGTGGCTATGCATGATTTTGAAATCTTTCGTGAATTGTTTGCATACGATTTCAAGAAATTAGAAGAAGCATTGGAAGTGGATTGTCTTTCTTTGCTTCAGGATTATCAAAGCGTGAAGGGACACGGAAAAGTATTTAATAAAAGAATACGAGATCGAATCTGCGAATTGAGCGCCAAGTTGGGTAAGAGCGAAACTACAGAAGAGTTCAAAGCAATCTTGACACAGTTTTATAAAGAATTCGGCGTTGGGAAATTTGGTTTACATAAAGCGTTCCGTGTGGAGCATACAGAGGATGGGGCAGAGATTGTTCCGATTACAAAGATTTCCCATGTGCACTTGGATGATTTGGTGGGATATGAGATTCCAAAGAAGAAATTAATCGAAAATACAGAGGCCTTCGTAGAGGGCAGAAGAGCCAACAACTGTCTGCTCTTTGGTGATGCAGGTACAGGAAAATCCTCATCTATCAAAGCAATTTTGAATCAATATTACGACCAAGGACTTCGCATGATTGAAATCTATAAGCATCAATTTCAAGACTTAAATGATGTGATTGCGCAGATAAAGAATCGTAATTACAAGTTCATTATCTATATGGATGATTTATCCTTTGAAGAGTTTGAAATTGAGTACAAGTATCTGAAAGCAGTCATTGAAGGTGGTCTGGAGAAAAAACCGGACAACATCCTGATTTATGCAACTTCTAACAGACGTCATTTGGTACGTGAGACCTTCCGTGACAAGGCAGATAGAGATGAAGAACTTCATACCAATGATACAGTACAGGAGAAACTTTCCTTAGTAGCAAGATTTGGTGTAACTATTTACTTTGGAAGACCGGAAAAGAAAGAATTCCAGGTCATTGTAAAAGAATTGGCGGCAAGAAACGGAATTGTGATGCCGGAAGATGAGCTTTTATTGGAAGCGAACAAGTGGGAGCTTGCTCATGGCGGGAAATCAGGAAGAACTGCGCAACAGTTTATTGATTATCTGTTGGGGAAAAAGCAATAGAATGATAAAAGGACATAGGTGCGAGTGAATATCGTCATCTATGTCCTTATTGTTTGAAAATTATTCGATTAGTTGTAAGTTGGAAATATCTGAATCCATCATCAGAGAATAATTGGTGTAATACACCACAAAACCAGGCTTTCCACCCTTTGGTTTCTTGACATGTTTTTTCTCTACATAATCAATTTCAACCTTTTCACTGCCACGATTCTTAGAATAGTAAGCGGCTAATTTGCCTGCTTCTTCAAAGGTTCTGTCCGGAAGTTCATCCCCATTTGTTTTTACAATGACATGAGAGCCGGGACAACCTTTCGCATGGAACCACCAGTCATTTCCAGTTGCGAAATTGAAGGTTAATTCTTCGTTCTGAATATTATTTTTTCCGACATAC
>JAZRON010000151.1:0-5799 GCA_045648725.1 Faecalimonas sp. | reverse complement strand
TCCTTTGGCAAAAGAACTGTGCACCCCTCACATAACACGGTTATCACGATAAACAGAATCACTACGCCAAATCTGCAACGACCTCTTTTTATTGCACTTTTCATTATCTTATTTCCCCCATTATTTAGCGGTAAGTTCTGCTTCATCATATGCTACAGTTGCTTCCTCTATAATCTTTGGAACTCCATCTGTCACTTCCACAATGGAAAATCCACAGTTCTTATGCAATCCGCCTTTCCAAAAATCCGCCTTCCCCCATTGCTTTATATTGCAAAGCAGTCCACAAAGGGCCGCCCCATGCGTGGAAAGCAGAATGGTACTGTCCTCATATTCTTGCTTCTTGTATAATTCGGAAAGAAATTCCCCTGTTCTCTCAAAAACAGACTCTATTGACTCACTTCCATCAACGGAATAGTACGCTTCCGGCTTGGAGAAAAAATTCTGAAGATTCTCGTCATCCAACTGAAAACTTTCCCCTTCATACGCACCAAAATCTATCTCAATCAGTCTCCCATCCTCTATCACCGGTATGTTTCGACCTTTTAAAATAATCTCTGCCGTTTCTTTTGCTCGGAGTAATGGACTTGAAAATGCAACATCAAACGCCACATCCTTTAGTCCTTCTCTGGTAAGTTCTGCAACACGTCTTCCCCATTCATTTAGTGGGATATCCGTACGTCCCTGCAATCTGCGAACCCGATTCCAGTCCGTCTGACCATGTCTGATGATATATAGTTTCATTTTTTCCTCCAAATTTAATTCGGATAAATTAATTGTTCTTCTGTAATGGATAATAACACTTCTGTCAAATATTTTTCGGCCAGATATCTTGCCATAGGCAAATTCATATCCAAATAATTCCCACAATCTTTTGCAGAGGCGCCAGGCACTTCGTCATGAAAATCCGCAATAAATTGAAAAAGTTCTATCATCAATTCCACAATATCCTTAGATTCATAATCACCGGCAAGTAAAAGGTAAAAACCTGTACGACATCCCATTGGTCCAAAATAAATAACCTTTGAGCCATACTCTTTGTGGTTACGTAAAAATGTTGCTGCTAAATGTTCAATAGCATGCATTTCAGCAGTATTCATGACCGGTTCATCATTTGGGCTTGTCATTCTCAAATCAAAAGTGGTAATGGTTTCACTTCCCACATTATCTTTTCTGGAAACATAAACCCCCGGAACTAATTTTATATGGTCAATTGTAAAACTCGTAATTTTCTCCATCGTATTCCTCCCAAAATTATTTTTTCAATACTTCTTTCTTTATGTAAGAAAATGTTTTCTCTTCTCCATGCTCTGCAAGCATCTCCAAACACTGCTCCAACAACTCTCTTGTGTGTTCATGGAGTATTACTCTGCCTTTTCCCCAATTATAATACTCCAACGGACTTCTATCTGTATATTTATCTTTCATATACACCTTTGATGCAGCAATGCGGTCCATAAACATTTCAATAATATATTTGTCCGGCATCTTCATGCCTGCCAGATTCCCTTCACCATCAGAAGCATAATCAATCCAATACTCAAAATGATGCTTGTTACGTCCCTTATGGTGCAACCATGCAGTAGAATAACCAATATCTTCACGCTCTGCATTGTTTGGGCTACGAGTTCCCTGGAAGTATTTTGCTCCCACTCGAAACTCGGTAATGCTGTATTTTGACAAATCATGCAGGATCCCCTGCTTATAAAGTCCTACTTTAAAACACCCTTGTGCCACCAAAAACTTATGATATGTAATTGTACAAAAATGTTGCCAAGCCTTCATGTCTTCTCCTCTTTTCTAGATAATCCCACTTATGAAATACAAAGCAAGTAGATGTATCGGATAAAATCCATAGAAAAATTTCTTGCATCTGATACCTTGTTCTCCATTGTGTAACAAAATCGGAACCAAAGCAAGTATTGCATAGATTTGCACACCACCCATCAACAATAAATTAATGGCTGCAATCCCCAGCACCTTCATTACCTTATTGTCACGATATTGGTAGAACCAATAAATCATAAGAAGCCCCATACTGCTGTAATCCGTGTGTAGGAACTCACTCAGCAAAAGCAATCCAAGCACACATCCAAATCTCATAATGACATTTGGCACCTTCAACATCAGATAGAGCATGAAAATTCCCAAAAACAATGTAAAAAACACATTCTGTGATTGTGCATTCCATATAGTCCCGGAAAGTGCCAAATCAAAGGGGATTTCCGATACAAGCGCAAGTATCCCCAGTCTTGTCATATATTTTTTCACATCACGGGTATGCATAAAACCTTCTACCAACGTATATGTGAAAATAGGAAAGGAAATACGTCCAATTATGCGAAGGATCAAGTATTGGGGAAACAATATAGCCCCCACATGATCTATCAGCATAGTCGCAATTCCAATCAATTTCAATGTAAACGAGTCTATTCCCTTCTTCATACCTTACCTTCCCACAAACATTACTATTGTTCTTGCCTCAACAGTGATTTCTTTTGGGTTTTCCAATAAAACCTCCTGTTGTACGCCTTCCTCCGTCTGTGTAGTAAATCTCTGATACCAGTTTTTGTTCTTTGGAAGAGTTGGAAGTGCAAAAACCTTCTCCTCCCAATGCATATTGTATGCGATAAAACAGTCCGATATATTACACTCATTATTATGATAATATACACCAAGTTGTCTGCTATCCACACCCGCCGGTGCCTTCCATGCCTGTGAGCCATGATAAGAAATCTCAGGCAATCCGTAACTGGTTTCTGCCAATCCTTTTAACTGCCTGCACGGATGCAAAATATCCATCTCTTTGCGAAGAGCAATTACTCCCTTCACGTATTCAAACAAGTCCCTCTCTGTATTCAAATCATTCCAGTCAAGCCATGCTGTCTCATTATCCTGACAATAAACATTGTTATTACCATTTTGGGAATTACCAAACTCATCCCCAGCCAAAATACAAGGAGTACCTTGTGCCGATAACAATAAGAAAATTGCATTTCTAATCTGTTGCCTGCGAAGTGCAATCACCTTCTGATCCTTTGTAGGCCCCTCCTCGCCACAGTTCCAACTGTGATTGTAATTTGGTCCATCCTGATTCTCTTCCCCATTTGCCTCATTATGCTTTACTCCATAGGAATAGAGATCCTTCAGCGTAAACCCTGAATGGTTGGTAATATAATTACAACTACCCGTATCCCAAGTTTTGCTTTTCAATTGCCACATCACGGTTTCCACCATGCCCTCGTCTGCCTTCAGAAACTGGCGCATTGCATTTTGGAATTCATCCTTGTTCTGCAACACTTTCGTCCCTTTCAAAATCGGGTCAGAAAGAATGCAGTCCATAGGTGCAATAAACGGATTCAGAATAAAACCATCCACATGGTATTCCATAACATAATACCGAAGACAATCCACTATCATATGCTTTGGGGTCTGCTCCGTAAACGGCATAGTCAACACCACCTCTATCCCGGCTTTATGACATGCCTTAATCATATCCTTCAATTCACACTCTGCATTTGCATCTGACGCATATGCGCCCTTTACTGCGAACCAAAAGGCTTCTCCGTATCCCCAATAATTCTTATATAACTTCGTCTCCTGAAAACTATATACAGGCATACATTGAATCTGATTGATGCCCAACTCCAGTAAATATGGTATCTTTTCTACAACCCCGTGAAAAGTACCATATTCCTTCACTTTGGAACTTTTATGTTGGGTAAAACCTCTTACATGAAGACTATAGGCTATCACTTGATGGAACGGAAGTCTCAAAGGTTCATCCTCTTCCCAATCATAATCTTCCATTGTCACACGTCCACGAACATGTTGGCCTTCCCTCTCGATTACAGACTTGGCATATGGGTCCACCCATTCTTTTCCGTCAACCTCATAACTATACTCCAAGCCTTGTACTTGGGCCTTTGGAAGCGCGGCAAACCGAACCTGTCCCATTGCATCGGTTTCTGAAAGGGAAACCTCTATGTCAGCTTTCTTCTTATCTTGTTTATATAGTTTTAATACACAGTCTTTTCCACTTGGAACTGCTACGGAGAAATTCACATATCCCTCTTTCTCTGAAACACCAAGTGGCAGCGGATACCCTTTTTCCTTTTTCATACACGCACTCTCCCAAATATAAGGTATAATGTCTATTGACATTATACAATAAAGCATATTCTTTGCATAGAACAAAATCTCGCAAAAAGAAGCTTCAAGGAGTCCCTTGAAGCTTCTGTCATATCATTTTATTGCCATGTGTCAATTCCATATTCTCCCACATTTTCTTGGTTAATCAAAAATGTGTCTATGTAGGTGACTTCTTTATATTTTTCACCATTAAGCATCTTTAATGCAACGTTTGAGGCTTCTTGTCCCAAGGTCTGTGTGGACTGGGCCGCTGTTGCAGCTACCAATGAGCCTTCTTTTGCAATTTCCTTTTTCATGTCCGGTGAACCATCAATTCCATATATCACAAGTTCTTTTGCTCCTACATTGTTGGCTGCCACCACTGCACCGATTGCCATTGGATCATTTCCGCACATAATGGCCACAACATCGGGATATTCCTTTAGTGCCGCCTCCACTTCCGGAAGGGCCACCTCCAAATCTCCCTTTGCATCAATTCTTGCTACTACTTCAAATCCCTTTTTCGCAACTGCTCTCTCAAATCCTTTGATTCGTTCATTTACTGAATTGCGGTTCGGGCACTCTACAATAATGATCTTTCCGCCCTGTGGAAGACGCTCTAACAAGTCTTTTCCACAAAGATAACCCGCATTGCTGTTGTCTGACCCTACGTATGCATCCACCTTATCAAATTCCTGTACCTGGGTATCCAAATTAATAATCTTGACCCCCGCTTGATTCAGTTTATCCAACGCCGGCCCAATCTCTATCCAATCCGACGGCGCCAAGAAAATGGCATCGATTTCCTGCTCAATCAATTCATCTATCTGTTGGTTCTGAAGGGTGGCGTCCGATTTTGCGTCCTTCGTAATGAGCGTATGTCCCTCTGACTCAATCTGTCCACGCAAGGAAGTCTCTAGTGCAATAAAATATGGGTTATCCATGGTAATACAACTAAAGCCAAATGTGTATATAGTTTCCTCTTCTACGATTTCTTCAGGTTCCTTTTCCACTGTTTCCACCGGCTTTTGGCATGCCATCAAGGAAAACAGGCATACAACCGCTAACAAAAGTACTCCAATTCGCTTTCTCATTTGAATATAACTCCTCCCTATGTTGTTACAACAAATCTTCATTCTATTTTATCTTTTTTTCACAGAAAGTCAATAGTTTTCCCTCTTGCAATTCTTTCCTATGTCTGATAGAGTTAGTATATCGAATCATTCATTTTAAAAGGAGAATTCATTATGAGCAAACATGATCACGATTGCAACTGTGGATGCAATGAAGAAGAAGTAACTGTTACATTAACATTGGACAACGATGAAGAACTTGAATGTGCAGTCCTTACTATTTACGAAGTAGATGGAAAAGAGTATATTGCCCTGCTTCCATTAAACGAAGAAGGTACAGAAGAAGACGGAGACGTATATCTCTATCGTTATATTGAAACAGAAGATGGCGAACCAACATTGGAAAACATCGAAGATGACGACGAATACGAAGCTGCCGCTGACGCATTCGATGAGTGGTTAGATGAGCAAGAGTTCGAGGATATTGTAGAAGAATAAAACAATTAAACACAACGCCAAACACCCCATAATATATTGTTCCGAAGCCAGTGCGGAAACCGAAGTCTTCGTCACAATATATTATGGGGTGTTTTATGTT
>JAZRON010000150.1:0-2310 GCA_045648725.1 Faecalimonas sp. | reverse complement strand
CGGGGACATCACCACCAGAACCGACACTCTTTGACTAAATAGGGGGCTTACTTTTTGAAAAATGTATCCGCAATACCTGTTTATGGGCACTGCGGATACATTATTGCGCACTTTTCGATTTTTAGCGGACAGCAATAATTAAAAATGTATCAGAGGAACTACATGGTAAATGGGAATGTGACACAAATGCGCTGATTATTCGTGACAACTATATCATTCCCAAGTCCAAAGGTACTCACAAAATCACCTATTAAATGGAGAAATATATCTATCTAAAACGATTACTGTCAAATAAAATGAAGTTTAAGTATTTCATAATATTTCTCACAGGCATTATGTTTGTAGCATGTGATGCTAAAAAAGAACGGCCAGCCTTCTATGACAATGGAGATGGTACGGAGGTTTATAACAATGAAGTTAGCGCAGATTATGGGCAGATGACCGAGGCGGATGTTATATCCATACCATTTTCAGAGAGGAATGGCGTAAAGTACGTGAATGTATCTGTGAATGGATTTGGATTTGAAATGATATTTGATACCGGCTGCTCTGGAACTCTGATTTCTGTGGCAGAAGCGAACTACCTCTACCAAAAGGGATACCTTACCAAAGATGACATACTCGGTATTGGGCAATCACAGATAGCCGACGGCAGTATTGTTGAAAACATGGTTATAAATTTGAAGGAGGTTGTACTTGATGGCAAAATACGCTGCAGTAACGTAACGGCAACTGTATCCGCCAATAATAATGCACCCCTTCTTCTAGGTAATGAAGTACTTGACCGAGTTGCGGCATATGCTGTCGACAATACGAACCAAGCCATTAATTTTAAGTTGAAATAGACCATGAATGCATCGGTATATATTTTTGGAGAATTCAATAGTGGTTACTCGCAGTATCCTGACGACTATGCCTCTAATATTTTCCATACATTCTCTTCCAATGCAAAATCAACCACACAGATTGCCATCCATCGTGATGGCAATCTTGTGTACTACGGATACATTAGAAAACTTCAACAGAACTGCTATATAGGTCTGTGTGTAGTGTTGAACGGTTTGGCTATTGAGAGAATTGACAGACTCTTTCCTCTATTTGAAAATACAATCTCATACCTTGTAACCAATGGTAAGTTAGTTCATTTCAATGAACAAGGCGAACTCGTTAGCAACGTGGAGAAATTGTATTTAAACAGAGAGGAAATAGAACTTCTTACAGAATCGCTCAGAGCAGGATTCAATGGATTAGAACAGTATTGTATACCACTTCCGCCAGTTAGTTATGGAACGTCAAAGGATTCAAAAAAGGACTTCATTGTTGATGATGAACCAAATGAAATATTCAAGTCAACCCATACCAACGGATACACCTACATCTATAAATCCAAGGGATTCAATACTGCACAACTTAATAGTTACAAAGGTATACTGAGTAAGTCGTATAAAGAAAAGCAAGAACTACAAGCGAAACTGGATGCTCTGGAAAAAGAACACGCACAAACACTCAGGCAAAAGAAACAATATAAATTTGTTTTAATTCTGTTTGTAGTACTTTTGGGGTGTGCCGTAGGTCTATTCTCCCTTAACGATAATTTGAACCATACACGTCATGCTCTTTCAAATGCAGAAAACATAATAAGCATGCAGAATGACTCTCTGAATGCCAGAAGCAGTAAAATTTCAGATCTATGCCTTAGGAATGATAAACTCAATACGCTATACCTAACAGAGATAAAGAAAAGAACGGACGTAGAAAAAAAGTATGAAGGATTACAGAAAATTGTAACAGAACGTCAGCCGTTCATCATCAAGAAGACTTCTTTCAAATTCGCGACTGGATACCTCACCATTGAATATTATGGTTTGACCGAAGGAAGTGTCGACATTCAGGTGAAAGCCTACAGATCAGGAGAGGCATACAGCAATACGGCTTCCATTTATGTATATAAGGGTGATAATACTGCAACAGTTTATCTTAGTAGCAGACTTAATGGTAGCGAATGGTATTCTTTTGAGATTCTTCAAGGGAATGTGATTATTGGTGGCAGCAGGCACTAAAAACTATTCCAGAGGATGTGTTTATTGCAAATGAAAACACATTATTCAGTAGAAAAGCGCTGATTTATGATGATGCCTTTCAGTGGTGAGTAATTCTTCCCCAATGCGTTTGGACGTATTGGGGATTTATTGTATATTTGCATGGTGAAACGAATAATAACGTGGCAGGTATGAAGTATCCTATAGGTATACAGCAGTTTGAAAAATTGCGTAGAGAGGGTTGGGTTTATGTGGATAAAACCGCCCAGAT
>JAZRON010000149.1:0-8761 GCA_045648725.1 Faecalimonas sp. | reverse complement strand
GGATTGTCTGCATGTT
This sequence comes from Faecalimonas sp., assembly GCA_045648725.1. Lineage (GTDB taxonomy): Bacteria > Bacillota > Clostridia > Lachnospirales > Lachnospiraceae > Faecalimonas. The sequence continues at coordinate 8,745 of JAZRON010000149.1, read as the reverse complement.
GAAGCAAATATGGACTTGTTTGATTTTTTAAATGGTTTTGCATACTTCCTCACATCCCGCTGCCTAGGCAGCCTTTTTTATGATTTAGTATGTGTTGATTTGGCTAATTTTATAAAAAAAACGAGCTTTCGCTCGTTTTAAAACACACCTGTTACCCAAATCTCAATTCCTATTAAAATCAAAATAAAACCACCAAGAATCGTAGCCTTTCCTGCCAACCTTGTCCCACAGCATTTTCCAATGCGAAGACCAATCATGCAGATAATAAAGGTCACAACTGCAATAATAGATACGCAGACCACTGCCATAAAAAATCCATATTCAGAAATGGTAAATCCCACAGACAAAGCATCAATCGATGTGGCAACCCCTTGTATAATGAGGCCCCAAAAACCAACTCTCGGTGCTTCTTCCTCTTCTTCGCCCTTAATTCCTTCTATTAACATATGACCACCGATAAATCCAAGAAGTCCCAGTGCAATCCAAGGAATCAATTTAGAAAACTCCTGAAAGAGATTTACAATCGTGTGCACGCAAAGCCAACCAAACATAGGCATCATTGCCTGGAAAATTGCAAACACACCTGCTACTGCACACATCTTTCTTTTTCTCATATATGGCTCATGTAATCCATTTGCAAGAGACACAGAAAATGCGTCCATAGCAAGTCCTACACCCAACATAATACTTGTTACAATAAAATTGATACTCCAATCCATTTTTCGTCCTCCGATTTATATATACATATATTCCCAAAACAAAAACCAAGTATAGCCATACAACTATACTTGGTTGCACATCAGTTAGTCAATACAAACTTGAAATTTAATACAAAGCACGATAAATGGCCATCATTTCTTCCACATCAAACTTCACATAAGCCTGATTCATAAGTCTCTGCTGTGTCTTTTCTACACTGATGGCAAAACTCTCAATCTCCTCTTCCTTCATTCCATACTCACGAAGTGGCTTCTTGCTGATAACCTTTCCAAGGAGTTCTTCAATCTTGATATAAACATCATTCGCTTCACAACCCATAACATTTGCCAAAAATGCATTCAAAACCCGAATATCTCCATTCGGATTGCCTGCCTGATAATGCTTGAACACCTCCGTCAAGAACTGGTAGTTCGCTTCCCCATGTGTTACATGATAAGCACCGCTGAGTGGATAGGACATGGCATGCACTGCACCGGTTCCAGCATTTCCAAATGCAATTCCTGCAAGGTCGCTGGCTGTCAAAAATTCATCCAACAATTCAAAGCGATACTCCGGTCCATTTTCAACAATCTCTTGAAAGCCTTTCAAAATCATTTCCATGGCTTTCTCGCTGAACATTCTGGTATAAAGATTCGCTCGTGGTGACACATAGGATTCAATGGCATGAATCAACGCATCAATTGCGCTGGTCGCAAAGAAATCATATGGCAGTTCCGTAAGAAGCGTTGGAATCAGCACTGCATAATCTGGATAAATGGTATTGTCTGCCAGACCAAACTTCGTACCCATTTCCAAAATCTCTGCAATGGAAATATTGGAAGACTCTGAGCCCGCACCACAGGTAGTCGGAACTGCAATAAGCGTGCGAACCTTTTTGAGCGGCACTTTTCTCTGATAGTAATCTGCTGCTTTTGCTTCGCCATCCAGCAACAAAATCTTCGCCATGTCAATGACCGCACCGCCACCAATGGCAATGATACGATTGCACTTGGTCTGACGAAAATCTTCTAAAAGTGCATCCACCATAGCATCCGTCGGCTCACCCTTGCCATAATCATTTTTAAAACGCACTTCAGCCTCTAAATTCATACTGCCAAAATATTTATTGTAAATGGTTTTGCTTGCCAGGATAAAGTCACCCTTACCAATTTCAAACGCTTTCACGAATGCATGCGGCTCCGCATATTTTTGCACTTCCGGGTATTGCTGAAATAATTTCATACGCTTCTCCTATTCTATCGTTTCACAAAGTATTCTTCATACCAAACTAAAAATGTATAAATTGTCCAAACTTTTCTCCAATTATCTGAATCTCCACCAATGTATTCATCAAAAATGGCGTTGATTTCCTCTACGTTAAAGAACTTTTCTGCCATCTCACTGTGGAATTTTGCCTGAACATCCTGGTTGTATCTCTCATCTGCCATCCAAATACGAATCGGCACAACAAATCCCAACTTCTTACGGTATGCGATTTCTTCTGGAAGCACTTTTGCAGCCGCCATACGGATTGCTACCTTGTTCTGATCTTCTGTCAACTTATACTTAGAAGGAATTCTGGATGCAATATCAAAAATTCTTCTATCAGTCAGTGGCATACGAATTTCCAATCCTGCTGCCTCACTCATCTTGTCCACATTCAGATAAATATCTCCCTCAAGCCAAATCTGAATATCAATGTCCTGCATTTTAGAAAGTGGGTCGAGGCCCTCATTTTCCTCGTACATTTCTTTTACCAAATTAATTGGAAGCACCGTTTCATCATAATTTTTGAGAATCTTCTTTTTCTCATCTTCTTTCATGATGTTTGTATTTCCAACGTAAAAAGTCTTCAGATTGTCCCCATAGCGTTCTGCATTGCGATACATGTTGTATCCACCGAAGAACTCATCTGAGCCCTCGCCCGAATAACAAAGTTTTGTGTGTTCTGCTGTTCGCTTGCAGCCAAGTGCAAATGCGATTGCAGAAGCATCACCAAGTGGCTGCTCCATATTATACATTACATAAGGAACGATATCAAAGTACTCCTCCGGAGTAATCACACAGCGATTGAATTTCACACCAAGCAATTTCGCGGTTTCTGCTGCCAGTTTGGATTCGTCGAACCGTTCTTCTTCATACCCGCAGGAATCCGCCGCTGTGGCTTCTGACATAGCAAGCACATAAGAAGAATCCACACCCCCTGACAAGAAGGAATCGATTTCCTCATCTGCCGCTTTTGTCTCCGGCATAATTTCCTTCAAAGTAGTATGTAATTCCTCTGCATAATCTTCCAATGATTTGCTTTCATCCAGATGAAACTCTGCTTTCCAATATCTCTCAATGTGAAGTTCTCCATTTTGCCAAACAAGGAAACGGCCCGGAAGGAGTTTTTTAAGCCCTTTGAAAAATGTCTCTTCCCCAGGAATGTAGGTAAGACTCATGTATATCTGAAGCAATCTTTCATTCAATTCTTTTACAAAACCTTCTTGATTCAAAATCTGACGAATCATGGTTCCGTAAAGGAGCTTGCCATCCTCTGTCACATAATAGTAAAAAGGCTTTGTTCCAAATTGGTCTCTGAGACAGAACAGTTTCTGTTCCTCTTCATCCCAAAGGGCAAATGCAAACATCCCGTGCATATGGTCTGCCATGTTATATCCCCATGTCTCATATGCTTTTACCAAAATCGCATCCTCTCGCGCCTGTCTGGAGAGGTTCTTATCAATTCCAAGTTCCTCGCAAAGGGCCTCCCAGTTACGGATGTGACCTCTGTATTCTTTCACCTTTATCATATATGTACCTCACTTATTCATTATTTCTCTTGTTTCGGCATCCTAACTTATATTGTCCTCTATCATCGGTCTAAGCACGATGTCATGTACGCAGCCTTCTTCATTTTCAATACATGCTTTTATCATCTTTGCAACTGTGTCCGGCTTAAGATAGTTATGGTTCGGCACAGCTCGAAAGTTTGTGTCTACACCTCCCGGATATACGCTACAAACACCTATATTGTCTGCTTTTATCTCCTTAAGTAAAATTTTACTCACAGCCTCCATTGCATCCTTTGTTGCAGTGTAACTTCCCGCCATTGGCGAATGGTATAAACAACAAGAACTTAAGATATTGATAAATAGCCCTTGCTGCTGTTCTTTCATCTTTGGATAAAATCCTTGAATGATTCCCAGTGCACTAACACAATTCAACTCAAACATATATCGTAAGTCTCGCAAATCTATTTCCGTTACCTTGTCTTTTTTTGTATTTGCTCCTGCGTTATTAACAACCACATCTACTCGCTGAAATTTTGCAATTACTCGCTGACAAAACTGTTGCCTTTTTATATCATCTGTGATGTCAAAGCACTCTGCGTATACCGTAGCATCTTCTAGTTCTTCCAAAAGATGCTTCATCTTTATTTCATCACGACCGCACAACGCCAAACTATACTCTTTTGCAAGCAGTTGCGCCAACGCCTTGCCAATGCCATCGGTTGCTCCGGTTATTACAATTACTTTTTTCATGTGACGATTTCCTTTCTTTCGAAATCTCGTTTTTATCAGTATAGCACACCAACACTTATTATCAAACAAAAAGAGGTTCAAAACATCAAAGTTTTGAACCCACATTAGTCTATCTGTATCCAATATGTAAATATTTTTCTTTCGTAGCCATACCTCCTCGGATATGTCGTTCTGCTTTGTTTGCATCTAAGACCTGTCTTGCCTGCGTAGCCAGAGAACGATTAATTTGAGAAAGGCGCTCGGTGACATCTTTATGTACGGTACTTTTACTAATCCCAAACTCCTTTGCCGTCTGTCTCACTGTTGCATTATTTTCTATGATATAATATGCAATTTCAACTGCTCTCTCTTCGATATACTCCTTCATAAAAATCCCCACATAGTTTGCATTTTTTACAATCTATGTGGGGAAATCCTTCATTATGCCGATTATTCTGCTTTTTCCGTACTCTCTACCAGCTTACAATTTTCAATTAAAAATTCTGCCACCTTATCTTTGAGGAACATTTTCTCAATCTCCTCTTTTCCATATGCTTCTTCACATTGTTCTGCGCTTTCAAAACCATTGGTTGCAGCATATTCTTTCAGTGTTGCCTTATATTCATCTTTATCCAGTGTGAGTTTTTCCTTCTCTGCAATCAACTCAATGGCTAACTCCTGTTTCAATGCTTCTTTTGCCACCTCTTCCACAGAAACTCCTGAAGCTTCTAAATAGGCATCTTTTTCCATGCCATACTGAGTAGCCACATAAGAAACATATTCATCCAGTTCTTTCACAAGCTTATCTAATTTTTCCTCTGGATACTTGTCAACAACACATTTTTCAAGGAGTTTGGTCATCACCTGTTGTTTTTGGGTTTCTTTTGCAGATTTATCATAATTTGCCTGTAGGTTCTCTTTTTCTCTTGCCAAGTATTCCTCTACCGTCTTAACTCCCTCTGCAACAGAAGCAACCCAATCATCGGTAAGTTCTGCAAGGATAGAATGCAATGTAATTGTAAATACTGCTGCCTTTCCGGCATGTTCTGCACTATGATAATCTTCTGGGAATGTTACATTAATATCAAAAGAAGTCTCTCCTGGTGTGTGTCCAATAATTTGTTCTTCAAATCCCGGAATAAATGTACCTGAACCGATTTCCAAAAAGGTACCGTAGGCAGTTCCTCCCTGAAATGCTTCTCCGTCAATCTTCCCTACATAATCCATGTAAATTGTATCTCCTTCTGCAACTGCACGATCTTTGATTCCATAAATCCCACGAGTCATCTTGATACTTTCTTCCACTTCTTCATCTGTAACCTTTGCAACCTGAGTTTTTTCCACTTCAAGTCCCTTGTATTGTGTGATTGTAATATTGTCGTTCTTAATCTCACCACTTCCACATCCTACTAATGATAAAATGGTGCATAATCCAACAATGCCTGCTATAATTCTTTTTTTCATGGTTTTCTCCAACTTTCTCTGTTAAAATTGTATAAATACTTTTTCATTATACCACATTTTTGATTTTTTAAAAGGTTTTCTTGCACTTATTACAAAACAATGTTAAAATAATTTTTATGTAAAAGCTATGTTTATACATAAAAAAGATTTTAGGAGGCTTATCGTGAAGACTTGGACAATTATATTAATATGTGTAATCGTTGTTATGGTAGCGGCCATCATCGCATTATACTTTTTTGGTAAAAAACAAGAAAAGAAACAAGCAGAACAACAAGAACAATTAAAGGCAATGGCACAAAGCGTAAGTTTGCTTATCATTGACAAAAAACGCATGAAGATTAAAGAAGCTGGTTTTCCATCTGTTGTACTGGAAAACACACCAAAGTATCTTCGTAGAGCAAAGGTACCGGTTGTCAAAGCAAAGATCGGACCAAAGATTATGACACTCATGTGTGATGAAAAGATCTTCCCACTTGTTCCTGTAAAAAAAGAAGTGAAAGCGGTAATCAGTGGTATCTACATCACCGAAGTTAAGGGCCTTAGAGGACCTCTCGAAACACCTAAAAAAGCGAAAAAAGGCTTTTTTGCAAGATTCAAAAAATAAACCAAAAAAGGAACTGCATTGCAGTTCCTTTTAAAATGTCATTTTTTCACTTAAGGAGAACTCTTTTGAATCTTTTGGACAGATATGAATCTGTATAGAGCAATCTGCAAGCGGCTCGCAATTGACATCCAGAGAATACTCTGCCTGAATGTGAATATAGTTTTCATTTTCATCCACCAACATATCGGTCATAAAGATTCCAAGATTCAATCGTCCAAACGGAGTATCATAGTAGCATTGATTTTTCTTATTTCTTTCAAATATCATATGCACATTGGACAACCCTTTTTTGGAAACTTCTAAAAGTTCTGAGTCTTTCCACTTTATCTGCGTTTTAGTAACGCCTTGCAGGCCTTCCGCCATCTCTTCAAAGAAGACATAATGTTTCCCATTCTTATAATAGTAAGTACCTGGACTAAGGACTTCAATCGGCTCATCGTCATTACTCTCCCCATCATTTATAGCCATCTGCATACCCGAGATGCTCACTAACACGTCTTTTGTCATATCTTCCTAATACTCCTCAATATTGATTTGCTTCGTTGTCTCGATGTCATATGGAAGGATGGAATTGGCAAATTGTTTAAATTTGTCCGCAGCATCGCTGACATAAAAGGAGTAGGATGCATGTGCTTGATTCTCTCCTGTATTCTCCATGCCACGCTCTTCTAAAAGTTTTTTCAAGTCCATCGCCGTCTCATAGGCCGGATTAACAAGGGTCATCTTACCGCCCACGTATTCTCTGATTCTTGAGCGAAGTAATGGATAGTGTGTACATCCCAAAATAAGGGAATCAATATCCGTCTCCAGGAAAGAGGAAAGATAAAAGTCTATAATCTCCTTTGTCACCTGGTGTTTTGCAAAACCTTCTTCCACCAAAGGCACAAATAATGGACATGCTTTTCCTGTTACAGATGCCTCCGGATCAATCCCTTGGATAATCTTTTCATACATAGAGCTGCGAATAGTAGCTTCTGTACCGATAACGCCAATCTTTTTGGACACAGTAACATCCAGTGCCGCACGCGCACCGGGTTCCACCACACCTATAATCGGAATATCGCTTTCTCCTCTTACCACGTCAAGGGCTAATGCACTTGCTGTATTGCATGCAATTACAATCGCCTTAACACCTTTGGTCTTCAGAAAATGAATAATCTGTCTAGAATAACGGATAATGTTATCTTTTGACTTACTTCCATAAGGCACACGGGCTGTGTCGCCAAAGTATACAATATTCTCATTTGGAAGGTGGCGCATGATTTCACGAGCCACAGTAAGACCACCAACTCCTGAGTCGAACACGCCGACCGGAGAGGATTTTTTCAAATCTTTATCCAAAGCCTTTTCCTCTTTCTATAACATTCTTGCAACCTGAACCTGATATTCTGAAATTTCTTTATGCATCTTCAATGCATCATTAATATCAAAATCAATGTACTCGCCATTTTTATAACCAACCACACGATTTGTTTTTCCTTCTGCAAGAAGATCTACTGCTTTCGCACCCATAGTCGATGCATACACTCTATCCTTTACAGTAGGACTTCCACCACGTTGTAAATGTCCAAGAATCGTAGCACGGGTTTCCACGCCTGTTGCTTCTTCAATTCTCCTTGCCAAGTTGATAGAATCACCCACACCTTCTGCATTAATAATAATATAGTGTTTTTTACCACGATTTCTATTTTCGATAATATCATCAATAATGGCTTTCTCATTATACCCATGTTCCTCCGGAAGCAGAATACGTTCTGCTCCATTGGCAATACCACACCATAAAGCAAGGTATCCTGCGTCTCTTCCCATAACTTCAACAATACTACATCTTTCATGCGAAGTAGAGGTGTCACGAATCTTGTCAATGGCTTCCATAGCTGTATTGGCTGCTGTATCAAAACCAATCGTATACTCTGTACAAGCAATGTCAAGGTCAATGGTCCCCGGAACACCAATCACATTGATTCCATACTGAGACAACTTTTGTGCTCCGGCAAAGGAACCATCCCCACCGATTACTACCAGTCCTTCAATTCCGTATTTTTTCAAAACACCTGCAGCCTTTAACTGCCCTTCTTCTGTTCTCATCTGCTTACTTCTTGCTGTCTGAAGAACCGTACCACCACGCTGGATAATATCTGAAACATCCATGCCATTCATTGGGATTAGTTCTTCTCTCAAAAGACCATGATATCCTCGTCTGATTCCCCACACGTTAAATCCTTTTGCCAAAGCTGTTCTAACTACTGCACGGATTGCCGCATTCATTCCCGGAGCATCTCCACCACTTGTTAAAACACCAATTGTTCGAACTGGTTTCATTGTTTTATTTTCGCTGTTCATAACCATTCCCCCATTTCTCTATATCAATATGTATTGTTTTTATTTTGAGACAATTTTATAACATCTACTAAATGTTTTCAATTACTTTTTCCACCACTTTTATTCTGGATTCTCCGAAATAATTGGTCA
>JAZRON010000148.1:0-20509 GCA_045648725.1 Faecalimonas sp. | reverse complement strand
GACAAAACCTACGGGTGGGGACGCCATTGTAGGTGGCTATAGCATTACAAAGGAACCAGAACAGGTGAAGCGGCTAATCGGTGTATCTCCCCAGGAGACCGCTGTTGCACCGAACCTTTCTGTGAAAGAAAACTTGGAACTAATCTGTGGTATTCACGGATTTTCTAAAGAAAAAACGGAAGCAAAGATTAGAGAACTGTCCGGACAATTCAGTCTTGATGCTGTTTTGTGTAAGAAAGCCGGTAAGTTATCAGGAGGCTTTCAACGCCGTGTTAGCATTGCCATGGCACTAATCAGCCAACCGGGAATTCTATTTTTGGACGAGCCTACTCTTGGTTTAGATATCATTGCAAGGCATGACCTCTGGGAAGTGATTCGCTCTTTGAAAGGAAAGATAACGATTATTCTGACGACTCATTATATGGAAGAAGCCGAGGCACTTTCTGACCGTATTGGTATTATGAAAAACGGAAATCTTCTTGCGATAGGAACGGTAGAAGAATTGAATAGAAAGGCTAACACAAACAACTTTGAAACAGCCTTCGTTTCTATTGTGAAGGAGGTGGAAGTATGAAAATGATGACTTTTGCCAAAAGATGTACAAAAGAGATTTTGCGTGATCCAATCAATCTTGGTTTCGGTCTAGGTTTTCCGTTGGTCTTACTTTTGCTTCTGAGTAGTCTGCAAGCAAATATCCCGGTGAGCCTGTTTGAACTCGACACACTGACTCCGGGCATTACTATATTCGGACTGTCGTTCATGACACTTTTTTCCGCAACGTTGATTGCCAAAGATCGTGAAAGTGCCCTTTTGCAGAGATTGTACACGACACCGCTTGCGGGATTTGACTTTATCATGGGGTATATGCTCCCACTTTTGCCCATCGCTCTGGGACAGACAGTTGTCTGCTATCTGTTTGCAATTCCTTTGGGACTGACTTTTGGCGTAAATATTATTTATGCTGTCATTGGGATAATTCCTATGGCTATTTTCAATATTGCATTGGGACTTTTGTGTGGTAGTGTTTTTGGTGTTAAGCAGGTTGGAGGTATTTGCGGTGCATTGCTTACCAATCTCTCTGCATGGCTTTCAGGTGTTTGGTTTGATTTGAAGCTTGTGGGAGGACTTTTTGAGAAAATAGCCAATGCACTTCCATTTGTTCATGCAGTAGAAATGGAAAAAGCGTTATTTAACGGAAATTTCGAGGGTGCAGCCACGCACATTCTGCCGATTCTTCTGTACGGTGTATTGGTGGCGGTGGTTGCTGTACTGGCATTCCTCAGGCAAATAAAAAAACAGTAAGGATTTGAGACGATGAAATACAAACTCATTATCGACAAAAATGTTGAAGAAGAAATAATAGCAATCGTTCATTCACCTTCTTCTCTGACACAACAGATAGAAAACCTTGTTTGTAGCTATTCCGGTGCGGACAGTATTATGGGATACAGAGATGGCGAGATGCGAAAATTGACATTTCGAGAAATTGAATGTATTACCATTCTGGACAGAAAAGTGATTGCCATTGATGCTAGTGGCAATCAGTATCGAATCCAAGATAGGCTTCGTGGTTTAGAGGTGGTTTTGCCATCTTATTTTATCCGCATTAACAAGTCTACCCTTGCTAATGAACATTGTATTCTGCAATTTGATGCAGCAATCAGCGGAGGTGTGGATGCCGTGTTTGAATGCGGCTATCGGGAATATGTTTCCAGACGCTGTTTTGCGGAAATCAGAAGGAGGTATGAAGGGATATGAAAAAGAATGTTTTGGAATTTTTTCGCCGGGGATTTGTAGCTTGCGGTTTTGGACCGATTGTTTTGGTAATATTATATCTGATTTTGCAGCGTCAAGCTGCCGTAGAAACCCTAACGGTAAATCAGGTCTGCCTTGGAATATTTTCATTATCCGCACTTGCCTTTATTGCAGGTGGCATGAATGTCATCTATCAAATTGAACGATTGCCTCTAATGGTAGCAATTTTGATTCATGGTAGCGTTTTATATGTCAGCTATTTAGTCACTTATTTGCTTAACGATTGGCTGGAATGGGGTGTGATTCCAATTTTAGTTTTCTCAGGCATTTTTATTTTTGGCTATTTGGCAATCTGGGCGATTATTTATTGTATAATTAAAAAGAGGACAGAAAGGCTTAATGAAATGCTAAAGCAGAAACAGCAAAGTAAAGGAGAACAAACCCAATGATAAGGAAATTTTATGATAAAAACGAGCTTGTGTTTTCGATAATATGGATTATCGCATATTGTGTACTTGCCTCCATGGGAGACAATATATCTGATGATTTGGGAATATCAAAGGTTATTACATTGCCTATATTGCTAGTGCTTTCGGTCATATTGTTTCTTTTTATAAAAAGAAATAATTTAACTGAAAAATATGGCTTTTGTAAAGCGGATATTGCTGCATCAAAAATGCTATTTTATATTCCGGTAATCATTCTTTTGACGGCGAATATGTGGCACGGTTTTAGGATGAACATGTCTCCGCTTGAAACAATATTGTACATTTTATCGATGTTTTGCGTTGGTTTTCTTGAAGAGTTGATTTTTCGCGGTTTATTGTTTAATGCTATGTTGGAAAACGGAAAGAACTCTGCCATTATTGTGTCAAGCGTAACTTTTGGTATAGGTCATATTATAAACCTAATCAATGGTTCGGGTGCCGAACTCTTGCCTAATTTGCTTCAAGTTGTTTATGCTATTGCGGTAGGCTTTATGTTTGTTATGATTTATTATAGAACTAAAAGTTTGCTTCCTTGCATTATTACACATGGTGTATTTAATGCATTAAGTGCCTTTGCCAATGAAACAGGTCTTACATCAAAAGAGCAGATTATGTCGGGTGTTTTGATTACATTAATATCCGGTGCGTACGCATTGTATATTGCTTTAGAAATGAAAAAAATAGATTAGTTTTCAGAAGGAATCTCCTTACGAAATTTCGTAGGGGGATTTTTGTGTTGTGGTAAAGGTCTTATATGGTATAATGGATTTAGATAAATTTGAATTTGTAGGTGAGATAATGATTGTTTTAATTACAGGAGCATCGCATATAGGCAAAACGGCACTTGCTCAAAAATTGCTTGAAAAATATAAATATCCATATCTGTCAATAGACCATCTTAAAATGGGGTTAATTCGTAGTGGTAATACAGAACTTACCCCTATGGATGACAATGAATTAACTGAATATTTATGGCCCATTGTTCGTGAGATGATTAAAACAGCCATTGAGAATAAACAAAATTTGATTGTAGAAGGTGGTTATATTCCTTTTGATTGGTCAAAAGACTTTGAGCAGGAATATCTTGAACATATTAAATATTATTGTTTGGTAATGAGTGAGAACTACATAAGAAATCATTTTGCAGACATAAAGAAATATGCAAATATCATTGAGAATCGTTTAGATGATGAATGGTGTACGATGGAGAGTGTATTGAAAGATAATGCAGAAGTGCTATCCCTTGCAAAAAAGTATAATGTGAACTATATACTCATTGAAGATAAATACGAAATATGCATTGATTTATAACAACAAATTTGAATTTGTAAAGGAGCGAGTCTATATGGATAATAAAAGAAAAAAGAGAAGTAAGGGTATGGGCTTGTGTGGTAGTTTAGTTACGTTTTTTATAATTTTGAAAATTACGAATGTTATTTCTTGGTCGTGGCTGTGGGTGTTTTCTCCAATTTGGATTACATTAATAATTTGTGTTGTGGCTTTTGGTTTAATACTCGTTGTAGGTAGAATAAAAAAAGGTAAATGGTGGTAACCAAATTCCAATTTGTAGTTCGAAAAGCAATACTATCAATTGTATTTGACAATTAGAAATAACCATTTTATAATATACTCAACAAGGGAGCCGTGAGTCAGATGAAGTCTGATCGCCGGCAAATAGTTGCTATTAGAAAATAGTGCCTAGTTTACCAGACGAGGGCACTATTTTTTGTTGCTGAAAATCATAAAAATAAGGGTGATAACAGAACAAAGCATGACAATAACTATACAATTGTTGCGGAATAATTTGTGTTGAGATGGGATAGTTGTGTGGTATAATGAGTGTAAATAAGTTTGAATTTGCGGAGGTTATTATAATGGCTAAAAATGAAAGATTTCAAAAAATTTATTCTCAAGGGGCTATGAATGTGACAGAAATTTGGATAGACAAAGAAACGGGTGTGAATTACGTTTTCCATCAAAGTGGCTATGCCGGTGGAATGACACCGTTATTAGATAGAGAGGGAAAACCGGTTATTTCACCGATTGTGAATAGATAATTATATAGGAGGTATACACAATGTTAGGAAGGATTATTGGTCTTATATCCTGTTTAATGTGTGCATTTCCTTTTTTTATTATTGGTATTTTTAACAAAGATAGTAAAGAACCGATTAGTTTTTGGAGTGGAGATACAACATTAAAATCGAAAGTAAAGAATGTAGCTGCGTATAATGAGAAGATGGCAACATTATATAAAAAGTGTGGGATCGCATTTGTTATTTCAGGCATAGGTTGGTTCATCAGTCCTGTAGTTGGCTTGGTTATGATATGTTTTGATTGTACTTTTGGTATTTGGCTTGTATATAGAAACTATAAAAGAATATTAGATTTATATTCGTAAAAGGCTATTATAGCATTGAAACAGCAAATCAAATTGCTTACAATGAAGAAGGAATATCTTGAGAATCTTATTGATTTTGCTAGAGGGACAAAATTGTTAGGAGTGAAGAATATGGATTTTACAGTGTTTGACACAAAGAAGATTGATGAATATTCTAAGCGCGCTAAGGAGCAATGGGGGAATTCATCAGAGTATAAAGAATTTGAAAAGAAGGCTGAAAATTGGAGCGATGAGGACCAGCAGATTATGATAAATGATTTTATGCAGATATTTGCTGAATTTGGCGGGATGAGGTCGTTAGAGCCTTCTGATGAAAAGGTACAATTACAGGTGCAAAAGTTACAGGATTACATTTCTGAACATTTTTATAATTGTACGAAAAAAATTCTAAGAGGCCTGGGGAAAATGTACTCCGGAGGAGGAGAATTCACGGAAAATATTGATAAAGTGGGTGGAACAGGAACAGCAGACTTTACGGCTGAAGCAATTGAAATCTATTGCAGGTAATAAAAATGGATACTAAAAGATATCCCCTTACGAGTGATTCGTAAGGGGATTTTTGGGTTGAGGTATGAATGTTATGTGGTATAATGGGTGTAAATAAGTTGAAAATTGGCAAGTTCATCTACAGGTAAGAGGTATAAATGTAATGGCATATGATTTTACAAAGTTGAAAGTTAATTTAGAGAATAAAGGTTATCGTGTGAGTGTTTTTGATAAAAAAGAAGACGCGGCACAATATCTGGATGGCCAGATAGACGGAAAAACAGTAGGTTTTGGTGGTTCAGTAACTCTTCATGAAATGAATCTGTTTGGAATGCTGTCAACTCATAATACAGTATATTGGCACGATGAAAAACCGGAAAATATGACTGTAATGGAAACCCGAACAGCAGCTACCCGAGCCGAAATATATATCAGTTCTGTCAATGGAATTTCTGAGCAGGGAGAAATAGTTAATATTGACAATACAGGCAATCGTGTTGCGGCGATTTCGTATGGACCGTCAAAAATCTATTTGGTTGTCGGTGCAAACAAGGTGGCGAAGGACTATGAAGCTGCATTATTTCGGGCACGTAATATTGCAGCACCCCTTAACGCGAAACGTCTAAACCGCAAAACGCCTTGTGCATTGAACGGTGACAAATGTTATGACTGCAAAAGTCCGGAGCGGATTTGCAGAAATCTTTCAGTCTTGTGGGATAAGCCTACGGGTGCAGAATATGAGTTGATTTTGGTTGAAGAACATTTGGGATATTGATAGAATGATTTAAAGCAAGATTGCGGAGGTACAACGTTATGAAAAAGACTTTGATTGTTGTTGATATGCAGAATGATTTTATAGATATGGCTTTGGGAACGAAAGAAGCAGTTGCCATTGTTCCGAAGGTAAAAGAAAAGATACAAGAATGTGTGGAAAATAGAAGCTGTTGTGCGGGCGTGACGGTAGAAACTCATGAAGCTGCACTTAGAACTATGGAAATGTGTCAGGTGGAAATTGTTGATATAGGCTAGAAAGGATATTTGAAAATGGAAAACAAGTTAAATGAGGCAAGAAAGATTATAAACGAAGTTGATTCCAAAATGGCAGAGCTATTTGTAGAAAGAATGAGAGCTGCCGAAATAGTTTTTGAGCACAAGAAGAGATTCGGCCTACCGATTTTAGATCAGGCAAGAGAAAATGCAGTGATTGAAAAGAATACGGAGCTTATAGAAGACCAAGTCCTGAAAGAATACTACATTGATTATATCAAGAATGTGATGTCAATATCACGAGCATACCAATATAGAATGCAAAGTGGGTTAAAGGTGGCGTATAGTGGCGTCGAGGGCGCATTTGCCCATATTGCAGCTGGAAGAATTTTTCCGGAAGGCAACTGTGTTTCTTGCAGAGATTTTAAAGCAGCTTATGATTCTGTAGTAAGTGGTGAAAACGATGTTGCAGTTCTCCCTATCGAAAATAGTTACGCAGGGGAGGTCGGACAAACAATCGACCTTATCTTTTCCGGCTCACTTTTCATAAACGGAATCTATGAACTGGAAATCCACCAAAATCTTCTTGGCATTCCTGGGGCAACAGTTGAAGATGTAAAGAAAGTAATCAGCCATCCACAGGCTCTCAGCCAGTGTCATGACTACATCGAACTTAGAAAACTCGAAACTGAAGAATCAAATAATACCGCACTTGCCGCGAAAAGAGTAGCTGAAGCAAATGATAAGTCCCTAGGTGCTATTGCAAGCGTTGAAACCGCAGAGATATATGGATTAGAGGTTTTGGCAGCAAATATAAATAAGAGTGGAGAAAATACAACACGTTTTGCGGTGCTTTCAAGGGTACAAGCAAATACAACGTCCCTTTCCAATTCTGTTTTGATGTTTACTGTAAAACACGAAGCAGGATCTCTTGCAAAAGCCATTAGTATTATCGGAAAGTTCGGATACAATATGACAGCACTCAGAAGCAGACCGCTGAAGAAACATTCCTGGCAGTATTATTTCTACATAGAAATTGACGGTTCAACGGATACAGTTGAAGGAAAGCAAATGATTGATGAATTAAATAAAGTGTGTGATAAATTGAAGGTTGCGGGAACTTTTGCACCGCACGTTGAAATATAAAGGTGAAATAAAAATGATTAACGAAGTGATAAATATTGTAAAAGAAGCAAGTGAATTAATGAAAGAAGAGATTACAATCGAGCAGAAGGATAGTGCTTCTAACCTAGTGACTTCTGCAGACGTGAATGTCCAACATTATTTGGAGGAACGTTTGCCGAAATTGATTCCGGGAAGCGAATTTCTTGGTGAAGAAGAGGAAAAAGAGAACATTGCAGGGGAATATGTGTGGGTTGTGGATCCCATTGATGGAACTTCCAATTTTATTCGTGGGCTGGGAGCTAGTGGAATTTCCGTAGGCTTGATGAAACAAGGAAAACCATATCTTGGAGTGATATATGACCCATATAAAGATGAAATGTTTTATGCACAGCGTGGGAAAGGCGCCTTTTTAAATGGGAAACCAATTCGAGTTTCGGATAGAGTATTTGAAAATGCTACGATTTGCATGGCGGCTAGTTTATATAATAAAGATTTGGCAAAACCATGTTTTGATATTATGCAGAAAACATATTATCAAACAGATGATTTCCGGAGATTTGGTGCAGCAACAATTGAACTTGCATATTTAGCAGCAGGACGTATCGAGTTGTTTTTTGAAGTGCGTCTATTTCCGTGGGATATGGCTGCCGGGATGGCAATCATTGAGGAAGCCGGTGGATTTGTGGAAATACTTCACGAAGAAGGACTTCCACTGAACCGACCTGCCGGAATTATTGTAGCAAACAATCAAGAGAGTTTCGAGAAACTCCGTAAGATTGTGTATGAGGAGATACCGGAGAAATTATATTAGGTCAATCTCAAATAGTTCACACAGAGTATTCTCTACAGAATCGGTTGTGTGTGTAGCGTGAGCTTGTATCTCCGGTTTTGAATGTGCCATGGCATAACTTACCTCTGTGAAGGCCAGCATTTCCAAATCGTTTTGCTGGTCGCCGAAGGAAATAGCTTGGGCAGAGGTGAGTTTCTTTTTTTCTAAAAGGAATTTGAGTGCAGTTCCTTTGTTAGAATCAAATGGAATAAAATCGATCCATAGATTTCCTGCATTGGCGATCTTGATTTCATTTCCAAATAGAGCTTGGAAATGTTCATAGGACTCTTGTGTGGTCACAGAGTCTAAAAAAGCAATCTTTACAATTGGTTCTGTGATATCCTGGAAAGAGTCTATAGCAGTAATATTGTACTTCAGGTGATTGCTCATATGGTCATAAAAATCTTTATCATTACTTTTTATATACTGGGTGCTTGGGGTGGAAATTGCAAGTTTGCAATTCGGCCTTTTTTCTACTTCCTCAATGATTCGCATTGCAATATCACGTTCAAACTCAGAAATTACATATTGTTTTCCTTCGTGCATGCAGATAGCACCATTTTCGGAGATATAGGAAATATCATCTGCCACAGGTGCAAATAGCAGTTTTTGACTGTCCAATTGTCGACCACTTGCAACCACAAAGAGAATGTCTTTCTTTTTCAGTTCCCTGATAATCTGATAGATGGCAGGATTTAAGTTTGTCTGTCCTTCCGGGAGCAGGGTTCCGTCAATATCGCTTGCAACTAATTTAATCATATTTTTCATATCCACCTTTGTTTATTTGTCTTATGTGTAATATTTTTTGTTTTATATTGTATTGTTATTCTATGAAAAAGTCAAACTTTGGTTTATAATGAAATAAAAAATAAGGAGTTTGGAATGCAATTAAATTTAGTGGGAAGAAATCTCTATATTGTAAATAAAAAGCCACAGCTGGTAGCAAAAATAGAATCTATAGGGACAGTTATAAATATAATGGACGTGGAAGAAAATATCGTGGAACATGGACAGATAGATTTACAACAAGATTTATATGCCTGTTTGTATTGCAAACAACTGAAGAATATTACATTTATTATCAATAGCGAAAGAGTGTACAGTGCATCAATTATTGTGGGAGAAGAGTTCCAATTTGATGATGTGTTACAACTTATAAGAGAGGCATATCCGGAATTAGAACTTAGTGAACAGAATGCGAAAATAAATGGATATGCGGCCTCGTTAGTAGAAAAGTTTCAAGAGGGGATAGCAGTAACCATTGTGGATATGAAAGAAGAAAATGAGGTAAAATGCTGTCCGGTGTGTGGTATGCAGTGTGATCCCAATATACCGTATTGCATGGAGTGTGGGGCTTCAGTGTAGAGGAGAGTGAAAGCCTGTGAAACAGATGACTTCAGAAGAATTAAAAGAAATGCTAAAGCAGCGCCGAAAACCGGAGTTATTTTGCGTGGGTGAAATTGAAATAAGAGATGGAGACCTCAGTGGGTGGGATTTAAGTTATATGGACTTTACACTTTGTATTTTCAAAAATGTTTGTTTTGATGGAGCCGATATGAGCTATACCTCCGTGGAAAATACATTGTTTGATCGATGTTCCCTGCGAGGAGTGAATTTTCAAAATGCGAATTTGAAATCTGCTGCAATGCGTTATAATGATTTGACCGGTGCCGACATAAAAGGGGCAAATTTGTTTGCAGCTGTATTGGAGTTTGCAAAATTAGATGATATAATATTCGATGATACAACAAGGTGGTTCAAACTGCATTGTCCGGAAGAAGGTGCATTTTTGGGTTATAAAAAATGTTTCAATAACCGCTTGGTACAACTTTTAATTCCGGCGGATGCAAAACGGACATCTGCAACCATGAATTCTTGCAGGTGCAGCAAGGCAAAGGTGTTGACGATAAAAAGTTTTGATTACAAAGAGGAATACGATGAAGCATGGTCGCTAGTAGATGAAAATTTTGTCTATCGAAAAGGTCAGTGGGTAGAAGTTTTGGATTTTAATGAAAATAGGTGGCAAGATTCAACTACAGGTATTCATTTTTGGATGACAAGAGAAGAAGCGTTGGCATATTAAAAGGATGGTAGTAAACATGGCGATGAGTGGACAGGAAAGAAGAAAAGAGATTATAAAAATCATAAAGAGCAGTAGTAAACCGGTTGCAGGTATTGAGTTAGCAAGGCAACTCGGTGTCAGCAGGCAGGTGATTGTGCAGGATATGGCGCTTATACGTGCAAACGGGATAGAAATCATGTCTACCAACCGTGGATATGTGATTCGGGAAGAAAAAGAAGTAAGCCGTGTGTTTAAAGTTCATCACACAAACGAGGATGTAGAAGAGGAACTGAATCTTTTTGTGGATTTGGGCGGAAAAGTGGACGATGTGTTTGTGTATCACAAGGTATATGGTGTAATTAAGGCAAATTTAAATATTAAGTCTAGACGTGATGTAAAAATCTATATGGATGGTATTTCCAGTGGAAAGTCAACAAATTTGCTGAATCTAACATCTAATTATCATTACCATACAGTTACAGCAGAAGATGAACAGGTCTTAGATTTGATACAGGACGAGCTGAATAAAAAAGGGTTTTTGGCGAAACTGCAGGATTATGAGCCAGTTGATTTTTGGAGTGAAAAGTAATAAAAGCACGGGAGACCCGTGCTTTTACTATTTTACTTGTTTTAAAGTCTGGAATAAATCCATGTCTTCTTTTGCAACTTTTAAATTGGTTGAAAACTCCTTGCCATCCGGTCTTTTGATTTGAATCTCAATGACGCTTCCTTCTGTAATGCCGTGAGAAGCCACAGCATTTAAAAACAGTGGGAATTTTGGATGGCGGGCTGTAAATTCATCCCAATATTTTTTGAATTGCATTAATTGTAGAGGGTTCATATGATTATAACTCTACCTTTCCTGTGTCAGAACCGTTGATTACATAGTAAACAGCAGCTTCTTCTGGTTTTACGTATAAATCCATAGTAGCAATTTCGCCTACTTTTTTACCTGTTTCAGCAGTCCATGCTTTTTTTACAGAAGCAACAATTACTTTTTCTTCTACTTTTACTTCGCTTCCTCCAAATTGAAAGAACAATGATGTTGTCATTTTTGTAGCCACGATATAAATACCTCCTAACTATCGTTTTATGTAACTTCACTACAAGCATTATTATAGCATATATACCTTTCGGGAATGTTGCTAATATTATTTTTAAAAAATTAATATTTTTAGGCAAATTTTATATAATGCGGAAGTAAATACCATCTCTTCCCATAAAGAAATTGTCATCTTGCATCTCAGAAGGGGAGATTTTCATGGAGTCAACGATGGAACTGATTTTCGTATCCTCCGAAAATCTGCCGTGATTATATTGGAAATATCCTAAAATATCTTTCGGTACACCTAATTTGATGCGTCGCTTTCTTAAGTATTCGTCTTTGTCTGAGGTTTCAATATTCAGTCCAAAAAGTTCTAATTCAATTTCCAAATAACCTTCAATGTAATCAATTACGCTGTCAAAAGGTTTTCGGCGTAGTGATTCATCAAAGATTTCACAGATGTGTCGATAATATAAGGTGAGGAACTGTTCCCGATCAAATAACATGTTTGCTTTCTTGCCACTGGAAGCGTTACGAAGAATGCCCTGTAGTTCCCCGTGTTTCGTGTCGAAATATGTCATACAGGCCATTGCCAGTGAAGGAGCCTGCCCATTTACATCTTTGATTGCAAGCACTTGATTATAAGCGTCATCCAAGGCTTTTGGCGCATGGTCACGTTTTCCGGTGGATTCCCAAATACTCCATTCCTTCGTGGATTTTTGATAACCAACAAAAGATGGTTTCTTTCTGCCATTACAAGTGAATGCGTCTTTTCCATATACTTGTTCGAAGGTGGTTGTGTGAAGGAAATAGTCAATATCAAATTCTTTCATGCTAAACAATTTGGTGAAAATCAGACCAAGGTAGTAAGAATTTACACTCTTTTCGCTGGCATCCAAATATTCAGTGGCAGGAGACTTAATTAAATAACCATCATAGGTGTCTAGGTTTGTCTCTACCATGGATATCTTAGAGATAAATTCCTGTGTTCTCTTTTCGTGATGCCAAGGGGATAAAAATTGATTTGGCATTCCACAGGTGAGAATGGAGTGCAGCAGTTCAAGATTATTGCATTCTACAATCTTGGATGCGTAAAATGGCCATTCCATTCCGTTGTAGCCGGTAATCTCCAATGCTACTTTGTATGTATCGTTTTGTGTGAGTTTCATGGTTCACCAACTTTCTTCCGTAAATTCTATGTTTAATAACCTTATTATAATTATATTAAATTTTTTGATGGCTTACAACATGAAAAAAATGATTTTTGTGTTTGCGTTCATGACAGAATCGTGATAGACTAGCAGTGGTATACAAGTTACAAGAACGACTAGATAAGAAAAAAGGAGCATACTATGGGTGGTTTTTTTGGTGTTGCATCAAAGACAAATTGTATTTTAGACTTGTTTTATGGCGTTGACTATCATTCACATCTTGGGACAAGACGTGGTGGTATGGCAGTGTGTGGAGAAAGTGGATTTAGCCGTGCGATTCACAATATTGAGAACTCTCCGTTTCGTACAAAGTTTGAGCGAGATGTAGAAGAGATGTCAGGGAACATTGGGATTGGATGTATATCAGATTACGAGCCACAACCGTTGTTGATTCAATCTCATTTTGGAAGTTTTGCAATTTCTACGGTTGGTAAGATAAATAATTTACGTGCATTACTGAAGTTGGTGTATGAGAATGGTCATACACACTTTCAGGAAATGAGTGGAGGTCAGATTAATGTAACAGAATTGATTGCCTCTTTGATATGTAAAAAAGATACTATTGTGGAAGGTCTTCAGTATGTGCAGGAAATTGTGGATGGTTCTATGTCCATGCTGATTATGACCCACGAGGGAATCTATGCGGCCAGAGACCGTTACGGAAGAACACCGGTTGTTGTAGGAAAGAAAGAGAATGCGTATGCTGTTTCATTTGAAAATTTTGCATATAAAAGTTTGGGATACGAGGATTATAAAGAATTAGGACCTGCAGAGATTGTATATATCACACCGGAAAGTGTGGAGACAGTATCAGAAGCCGGTAAGAACATGAAGATTTGTTCTTTCCTCTGGGTGTATTACGGATATCCGACTGCTTCCTATGAAGGAATTAACGTAGAAGAAATGCGTTATAAATGCGGTGCTATGTTGGCAAACCGTGACAAGGAAGGGAACGTGATTCCGGATGTTGTGGCAGGAGTACCGGATTCAGGAATCGCACATGCTGTTGGTTATGCCAATGCATCGGGAACACCATATGTAAGGCCATTTATCAAATATACACCTACCTGGTCTAGGTCATTTACTCCGACAAATCAGGCTCAAAGAGAACTGGTGGCAAGAATGAAGTTGATTCCGGTGCCATCCCTAATTGAAAATAAGAGTCTGCTTTTGATTGATGATTCTATTGTTCGAGGAACCCAGCTTAGGGAAACAACAGAATTCTTATATAACAGTGGGGCCAAAGAGGTGCATGTAAGACCTGCATGTCCACCATTGCTATATGGATGTAAATATTTGAACTTCTCACGTTCTAAATCGGATTTAGAATTGATTACCCGTCGCGTTATCTTGGAAAAAGAAGGGGAAAATGCAGAGAAAACATTGGCAGAGTATGCGGATCCAAACAGTGATCGTTATGCATATATGTTAGAAGAAATCCGTAAGAAACAAAACTTTACCACATTGAGATATCATCGTTTGGATGATCTGATTGCTTCTATCGGACTGAAGCCGTGTGAATTGTGTACATATTGTTTTGATGGAAAAGAATAACATTGCGACTTAGCCTCCTTGGTTGTATAATATAATCAAATTATATTATATAGTAAAGGAGGCCATTTTTATGAAGATAGACATGCATTGTCATGTAAGAGAAGGGTCGCCGGACAGTAAGATTAGTTTAGATGAATATATAACTATTTTAAAGGCAAATGGATTTGGCGGAATGTTGATAACCGACCATGATACCTATAATGGTTACCGCCATTGGAAGAAAACCATACAAGGAAAAAAGCATGAAGATTTTGTGGTGCTCAAGGGGATTGAGTACGATACTCGAGACGCAGGGCATATTTTGATTATCATGCCACAAGGTGTAAAGATGAGGTTGTTGGAAGTCAAGGGACTTCCAGTGTCTATATTGATTGATTTCGTACACAAGCATGGTGGTGTGTTGGGACCGGCACATCCATGTGGAGAGGCCTATATGAGTTTTGCAAATACAAAACGTTACTTCAAAAATCCTGAGATTATGAAGCGATTTGATTTTGTGGAAGTATTTAATGCATGTGAACCTTTGGAATCCAATGAGAAGGCGGCGAAACTTGCATACAAATATGGAAAAGTAGGGATAGGGGGAAGTGATGCCCATAATCCGCGTAGTGCGGGAATGGCTTATACACAACTTCCGGAACCAGTTACTTGTGAGACAGAGTTGATTGAGCTTATAAGAAGGAAAGCATCATTTGAAGTGGGCGGAATGTTATACAATAAGACTTTAAAAGATAGATTGGGAAAAGCCAATAAAATTCTGGTGTATTCTTTCTGGATTTATAATAAGACAGGTGCTTTGATTAAGAGACGAGCCAGAAAAAGGAAATCATTATTAGAGAATCCAATGGATCCAATTGACCCAATTGAAATGGAATTTTTGTCAAGCTACAAAGTGAGAGCATAAGAGGAGGGAAATAGTATGTGGACTAGAGAGTTATTAAAAGAGAATGGAAAGATTGCGTTTCAAAGAAACTATTGGTTGTGTGTAGTTGTTAGTTTGATTTTGGGCTTTATAGGAGGAGGTGCCGGTGGCATTAATTTGAATTTCAATTTGAATGATGTCAGTATGGTGGAGGAAACTACATCAACATTTAGCTTTGGAAATTTGGGTCATCTGTTATTTATGATTCCCGTGATATTGATCACAGGGATATTAGCTGTCGCCATTGCATTTGCGGCATCTGCATTTTTGGTAAACATTGTTCGTATTGGAGGATGCAGATTCTTTATGGAAAACAGAGAGCATAAGACACAAGTGGGACAGGTGTTTTTTGCGTTCAGTAATGAAAATTATATGAACTGTGTAAAGACCATGTTTTGGAGAGATTTGTGTCTGGTTGGTTGGACCTTACTTTTTATAGTTCCGGGAATTATCAAAGGTTATGCATACCGTATGATTCCTTATATATTGGCAGAAAATCCGGGGATTTCGAGACAACGTGCATTTGCAATTAGTGAGCAGATGATGGATGGTCATAAAATGGAAGCATTTGTATTGGATTTATCATTTTTAGGTTGGGAGTTTTTAAGTGCGTTTACGGCCGGAATCGTAGGCGTCTTTTATGTGAATCCTTATAGAAATGCAACTTACACAGAACTTTATACGGCTATAAAATCAGAAGCATTGGCAAAAGGAATTACAGATACATATGAATTACCAGGAGTGAGAACAGAAGATGAAAGATAGAATGCCAAAACTATTTCAGATGATGAGTAGTTATTCAAAAGAACAGTTTGTGAAAGATGTGGTTGCCGGAGTGATTGTGGCGATTATTGCGTTGCCTTTATCCATCGCACTGGCATTGGCATCAGGAGTGAGCCCGGAGCAAGGGATTTACACAGCCATCGTGGCTGGATTTGTCATTGCGTTTTTTGGTGGAAGCAGTGTTCAGATTTCAGGACCGACAGCAGCATTTGCAACGATTGTGGCAGGTGTTGTGGCAACAAAAGGGATGGAAGGGCTCATTACAGCAACCATTCTTGCCGGAATTATTTTGATTTTAATGGGTGTATTTAAGTTTGGTGTACTTATCAAATTTATTCCTCATACCATAGTGATCGGATTTACCGCCGGGATTGCAGTGACGATTGTAATCGGACAAATTAAAGATTTTCTGGGGCTGACATTTACCCATTCACCAATCGAAACCATAGAAAAACTAGAAGAGTGTTTTGCTACTATGGGGACGATGAACGTAACCGCATTGGTAATTGGTTTGATAGCTTTGGCGATTCAGATTATATGGCCGAAAATAAATGCGAAAATACCTGCATCTTTAATTGCAGTTGTTGTGACTATCGTAATTGTGCAGGCAATGAAATTGGAAGTGAATACCATTGGAAGTCTTTATGAAATTTCCAATAAGCTCCCGGTACCGGCAATGCCTCATTTTAGTCTTGGACTTATGAAGGACGTGCTTCCGGATGCATTTACAATCGCGATTCTGGCTGCCATCGAATCCTTGTTATCATGTGTGGTTTCAGATGGTATGGTTGGTGATCAACACAATCCGAATACAGAACTTATTGCCCAGGGTGCTGGTAATATTGCTTCAGGTATCTTTGGCGGAATTCCGGCAACAGGTGCCATTGCAAGAACTGCAGCCAATGTGAAAAATGGAGGACGTACCCCAATTGCCGGTATGGTGCATGCAGTTGTACTTGTGCTTATTTTGGTAGTGTTAATGCCATATGCTGCATTAATTCCAATGCCTACTATTGCAGCAATTCTGTTTATGGTTGCCTACAATATGTGTGGCTGGAGAGAATTTGTAAGCTTACTGAAGACAGCTCCGAAAAGTGATATTTTTGTATTGCTTGTAACATTTGTCTTAACAGTGGTATTTGACTTGGTGGTAGCAATTGAGATTGGCTTAGTATTGGCAGCGATTCTCTTCTTGAAGAGAATGTCGGATGTGGCAGAAGTAAAGAGCTGGGAATACGTAGAAACACCACAGGATGGATTTACAGTTGTTCCAAAAGGAACCTTGGTATATGAAATCGAAGGTCCGATGTTCTTTGCAGCGGCAGATAAATTTATGACAGTGTCTGTTGATAAGAATACAAAAGTGGTTGTCCTGCGTATGAGAAGCGTGCCTGCAATGGACGTAAGTGCGTTGCGTAAATTAGAGGAATTGCATACGATGTGCAAGAAGAAACATATTACATTAATGTTGTCTCATGTTGCAGAGCAACCGCGTAAGATGATGGAAAAGGCAGGATTTACGGAATGTGTGGGAGAAGAAAACTTCTGTCCGAACATTCAGGCTGCACTTCATAGAGCACAGAGTCTGTGTGAAAAATAGATACAAAGGAAGTATTTTTGATGCGAGAAGAATTGTTTAAGATGGAACGAAAAGGACTTGTGACGGAAGGGCAAGAGGTACAGGTGACAGAGAGAGTGAATGGAAGTCTTTATAGTTATCTTGTGGAGCCTTCGGTTGCCATGTCAGGTATCTATCGAAGTAATCAGAGGATTCAATCACAAAAGGGGATTGTAAATGAAATCCGAGAGACGGAGAGAGGATTCTATCTTGTTGTGGGATTTGAAGAGTAAAAAAAGGAACCTTGCGAGGTTCCTTTTTGTAGCTAAATTACAGTTTAATATTCTTGAATAAATCCCCAAGGCTTGTTCCGATGTCTTCGGCCTTTGGAATCTCAACTTTTTCTACGATTTCTTCTTCTTTTGGTTCAATCAACGCTTTCATACTGAGGCTGATTTTTCCATTGTTTATGCCGATTACTTTGGCATCAACTGTTTGACCAACTGTCAATACATCGCTTGCAGCCTTAATGCGTTTATCTGAAATTTGAGAAATATGAATAAGTCCGGAAAGTCCATTTTCAAGACGAACAAAAGCACCATAGTTTTGTAAGCTTTCTACCGTTCCTGTCAACACAGAATCTACTTTTACGCTTGCAATTAGAGCTTCTTTTGCAGCCTTTTCTTTTTCTTTCAATAGTTTGCGAGCAGATAAGATAAGACGGTTATTGGCCTGGTCTGCTTCAATTACCTGAACTTCGATATCTTGTAATAAATAGTCTTCTAAGTTCTCGATATAAGATAAAGATAATTGAGAGGCTGGAACAAATCCGCGAAGTCCTTCTACCATTACGATAACGCCGCCGTTTACAACGCCTTCTACCTTTAATGTGAGCACAGTTCCTTTTTCCATGTAGTCTGCCACAAGGTTCCAAGGATTGGCATCATCAAAATGTTCTTCTAAATCTGCCATTGTTTCAGTCTGTAATAATTCTTCACTCATGTTTAATACCTTTTAAGTTACCCTTTCCTTTGTTATAACACCTAGAATATAGCATTTTAAAGGAAATAGCAACAGTAATTCGGCAAAAATGTTTGACAAATTCCATAAAAAATGGCAACCTATAATGAAAGAGGGGGTGTTCCTTTGGAAAGTAAGAAAACGAAAAAAGTATATATTGTAGGACACAAAAACCCGGACACAGATTCGGTATGTTCTGCCATTGCTTATGCAGATTTAAAGAGAAAAATATCGGACGGCGAATACATAGCAAAGCGTGCAGGACTTTTAAACGAAGAAACACAGTATGTTTTGAACCGATTTGGAGTGGAAGAGCCAAGTCTGTTGTCGAATGTACATTTACAGGTGAAAGATGTAGATGTGAATCGCACGCCGGGAATTCGTGGCAATACTTCTATCAAAGAAGCTTGGGCAATGATGAAGGAACAGAATGTATATACCATTGCTGTGACTGATAAGCATAAATTAGAAGGAATTATCACAACAGGCGATATTGCCACATCCTACATGGATGAATATGATAGTCACATTCTTGCAAATGCAAAGACCCAATATCAGAATATTATAGACACGGTAGATGGGGAAGTGGTAACCGGGAATCCACATGCATATTTCACAAAAGGAAAAGTTGTGGTTGCTGCATCCAGTCCGGACATGATGGAAGATTTTATAGAGAAGGATGACCTTGTGATTTTGGGGAACCGCTATGAAGTACAGTTATGTGCAATCGAATTGAATGTAAGCTGTATTGTAGTCTGTCAGGGGGCTCAGGTTACAAGGACGATTAAAAAGATGGCCGAGGAGCGCGATATTGTTGTTATCGCTTCGCCTCATGACACCTTTACCGTTGCCAGATTGATTAACCAGAGTATTCCGGTAAAACATTTTATGGCAAGAGAAGGACTTACCCTTTTCCACACAAATGATTATGTGGAAGAGATAAAACAGGAAATGGCGAAAAAGCGTACACGAGATTTTCCGGTGTTAGATAAAAAAGGGAAATTTTATGGACTTATTTCCAGCCGTCGACTCATGGACGCAAGTAAAAAGAGAGTTATTTTAGTAGATCATAACGAAAAGACTCAGGCAGTGGATGGAGTGGAAGAGGCAGAAGTACTTGAGATTATTGACCACCATAGATTAGGTGGGCTTGAGACTTTAGGACCGGTATATTTTCGCAATCAACCGGTAGGGTGTACCGCTACAATCATTTATGAAATGTATAAGGAGAATCACATTGTCCCGAGTAAAACGATGGCATCCCTCCTTTGCTCTGCTATTATTTCAGATACCTTATTATTCCGTTCACCAACAGCAACTTGGATTGATGAGAAGGCTGCAAAGGAATTGGCTGTGATTGCAGAACTTGACATGGAGGAACTTGCTCAGAATATGTTCCAGGCAGGTAGCAACTTAAAAGGCAAGACTGCAGAGGAAATTTGCTTCCAGGATTTCAAACAGTTTACCGTGAACGATGTAAGATTTGGTGTTGGCCAAATTAATTCCATGAATTCGGAAGAACTTTGTGAATTGAAAGAGATTGTTCTTCCATATTTGGAAAGAGCCGCACTTAGACAGAAGTTAGACATGGTGTTTTTTATGCTGACAAATATTGTAGAAGAGTCCACAGAACTATTATGTTATGGCAAAGGTGCAAAAGAACAGGTAATAGAGGCATTCGATTTGCCGAATGACACAGGTGATGTTCATTTGCAGGGCGTTGTGTCGCGGAAGAAACAGTTGATACCAACATTTGTGGTTTCACTGCAACAGTAGGAGGAATGTATGGCAAAACAGACATGGAAACCGGGGAATATGGTATATCCGCTGCCTGCAGTGATGGTAAGCGTAGGTGATAGAGAAGGGAATACCAATATCATTACAATTGCATGGACAGGAACCATTTGTACAAATCCTGCCATGTTATATATATCCGTAAGACCGGAGCGTCATTCTTACAACATGATTCGGGAATCGGGAGAATTTGTAGTGAATCTCACCACAGAAGCGTTGGCAAAAGCAACCGATTATTGTGGCGTGCGTTCAGGGAAAGATGTGGATAAATGGAAAGAAGTGAATTTGACAAAAGGAATTGCAAATGAACTTGAGTTTGCTCCGATTATCGAGGAATGTCCGGTAAATATTGAATGTAAGGTGGAAGAAGTGAAAGAACTTGGAAGCCATCACATGTTTATAGCAAGGGTGGTTGGTGTTCAAGTAGATGATTCTTACTTAGATGAAACTGGAAAGTTTTGCTTGAATGAAACAGGACTCTTGGCATAT
>JAZRON010000147.1:0-5322 GCA_045648725.1 Faecalimonas sp. | reverse complement strand
AGAGAAGAGGTGAGGCGGATTTTAGAAGAAGAACCAGTATCTATTATGTGTGCATATATGATGATGCATTTCTTGCATGATCCGGAAGGGCACGTCTTTGATTTTTTACATACTGAGTCTTGCAACAAATCTGAAAATCATGTAGAATATACTAGGTTTTGAAAATAATAACAAGTTCACATAAAAGGAGATAAATATCATGACTAAAAAACCAACAGTTTTAATGATTCTTGATGGTTACGGTTTAAACGAAAAGAACGAGGCGAATGCTGTCTACGAGGCAAAGACACCGGTGATGGACAAACTTATGGCAGAATGTCCATTTGTGCATGGGAATGCAAGTGGAATGGCGGTAGGCCTTCCAGATGGACAGATGGGTAATTCCGAAGTTGGACATCTTAACATGGGTGCCGGCCGTATTGTATATCAAGACTTAACAAAGATTACAAAATCCATCCAAGATGGGGATTTCTTTGAAAATGAAGCATTATTAGCAGCATGCAAAAACGTAAAAGAAAATGATTCCGCACTTCATATGTTTGGTTTAGTATCAGACGGTGGAGTTCATAGCCACAACACACACATTTATGGCTTGTTAGAACTTGCAAAAAGACAAGGCATTGAAAAAGTATATGTACACTGTTTCTTAGACGGACGTGATACACCACCTGCATCAGGAAAAGATTTCGTTCAGGAATTAGTGGACAAAATGGCAGAAATTGGCGTTGGAGAAGTGGCATCTGTAATGGGACGTTACTATGCAATGGACCGTGACAATCGTTGGGACCGTGTAGAATTAGCATACAAAGCTATGGTAAAAGGCGAAGGCGTACAAGGCGAAGCTGGTCCAGCAGCAATCCAAGCATCTTATGATGATGACAAAACAGACGAATTCGTTCTTCCAACAGTTATCATGAAAGACGGAGCGCCGGTTGCTACAATTAAAGACAATGATTCTATCATTTTCTTCAACTTCAGACCTGACCGTGCAAGAGAAATCACAAGAGTATTCTGCGATGATGAATTCACAGGATTCGACAGAGGCGAAAGAGTAAAGACAACATATGTATGTTTTACAGAATATGACGTTACAATCGAAAACAAAGACGTTGCATTCCGCAAAACAGAAATCACAAATACATTTGGTGAATTCTTAGCAGCAAATGGTTTAAAACAAGCTAGAATCGCTGAAACAGAAAAATACGCACACGTAACATTCTTCTTCAACGGCGGCGTTGAAGAACCAAACGAAGGTGAAGACCGTATTTTAGTAAAATCACCAAAGGTTGCAACATATGATTTACAACCAGAAATGAGTGCTTACGAAGTTTGCGATAAATTAGTAGAAGCAATCAAATCTGATAAATATGACGTAATCATCATTAACTTTGCAAACCCTGACATGGTTGGTCATACAGGTGTGGAAGAAGCTGCAATCAAAGCGGTGGAAGCAGTTGATGAATGTGTGGGAAAAGCAGTGGATGCGTTGAAAGAAGTAAACGGTCAAATGTTCATCTGTGCAGATCATGGTAATGCAGAGCAATTATTGGATTATGAGACAGGAGCACCATTTACAGCTCATACAACGAATCCGGTTCCATTTATCTTGGTAAATGCAGACCCTGCATATAGCCTAAAAGAAGGCGGATGTTTGGCGGATATTGCTCCAACACTCATTGAATTGATGGGAATGGAACAGCCAAAAGAAATGTCTGGAACATCATTGTTGGTGAAATAGTAGAATAGAAACGAGTTACTAGTGGAAGACTAGTAACTCGTTTTTTATTATATTAATCTGGTTTGTAAAACTTATATAAATTATAGCTCTCAGATTGACAAAGTAGGATTGAAAAAGCTACAATGACTACAGCGTGATAGGAAGGAGTAAATCACATGAATTGGATTAACAAATTAGAAAGAAAATTAGGAAAATACGCAATTCCGAATTTGATGTATTATATCATTATTTTGTATGCATTTGGTTTTGCAATAGACTTATTCGCACCAAATTTTTATTATCAATATTTGTCTCTGGATGCCTATGCGATTTTGCATGGACAGGTTTGGCGTATTCTGACTTTCATTATACAACCGCCATCTACAAATTTGTTGTTTGTAATCTTTACTTTATACCTATACTATATGATAGGACGGCAATTGGAATTTGCATGGGGGACATTTCGTTTTAACTTATACTTTTTCACAGGAGTCTTGCTTCATATAGTTGCAGCATTGCTCACTTATGCAGTAACAAATGTGTCTCTTCCAATAGGAACCGGATACCTTAATCTGTCATTGTTTTTTGCCTATGCAGCAATGTATCCAAACCAGCAATTCTATCTTTTTATGATATTGCCGATTAAGGTGAAATTCCTTGCATGGATAGATGCAGCGTACTTTGCTTATGCGATTCTGCAGGCATTTTTGCCTTCCTATGGTGGTAGCATTTATGGATTTTACTACAAAGCAAATGCACTTGCGGCCTTTGTTTCTATTTTAAATTTCTTAATATTCTTTTTGTCTATGAGAAACATGAGGAGATTAGGGGCAAAGGAAATTCATCGAAAGCATGTATATCACAAAGAAATCCGTGCAGCCAAAGAAGCTAATGTAGGGTCGGATGGAGCCAGACACCGCTGCGCAGTATGTGGAAGAACAGAATTAGATGATGAAAATCTGGAATTCCGTTATTGTTCAAAATGTAATGGGAATTATGAATATTGTCAGGATCATTTATTTACGCATGAACACATAAAATAATCTGATATTTGGGAGGAAATGAATGAAAAAAACCAAGATTGTATGTACAATGGGACCAAATACCAACGATAAAGACTTGATGAAAAAATTAGTGGAAAACGGAATGGACATTGCTCGCTTTAATTTTTCTCATGGAGACCACGAAGAACAAAAGAGTAGAATGGATATGCTAAAAGAGATCCGCGAAGAAGTAGGAAGACCGGTTGCTATTCTGTTGGATACAAAAGGACCTGAGATTCGTACAGGATTACTAAAAGGTGGAAAGAAGGTAAACTTAGAGGAAGGTCAGATTTTTACCCTTACCACAGAAGTAATTGAGGGGGATGAAAGAAAAGTTTCCATTACTTATGATGGTCTTGTGGAAGACGTGGAGATTGGAAAAACAATCTTGATTGATGATGGCTTAATTGAGCTTAAGGTAAAGAACCTCACAGATACTGAGATTATATGCACCGTGGTAAACGGTGGTGAACTTGGCCAAAGAAAAGGAGTCAATGTACCCAATGTTCCGGTGAGGCTGCCGGCGTTGACACAAAAAGATAGAGAGGATATCATCTTCGGTGTGGAGCAAGGGGTTGATTTTATTGCGGCATCCTTTGTACGCTCCGCAGAGGGAATTTTAGAAATTAAGGCCTTGCTGAAAGAGTGTAAGGCACCTTTTATTCCGATTATTGCCAAGATTGAGAATGCTGAGGGAATCAAGAATATTGATGAAATTCTTCACTGTGCAGATGGAATTATGGTGGCAAGAGGAGATTTGGGTGTGGAGATTCCGGCTCATGAAGTTCCGTATTTACAAAAGTGGTTGATTCAGAAATGTAATGACCACTATAAACCAGTTATTACAGCTACACAGATGCTGGATTCCATGATGCGTAATCCAAGACCAACCAGAGCGGAAGTGACAGACGTGGCAAACGCAGTCTATGACGGAACGGATGCGGTGATGCTATCGGGAGAGACTGCCCAAGGGAAATATCCACTAGAAGCGCTTCAAATGATGGTTGAGATTGTAAAGAATACAGAGAAACATCTAGATTATGCAAGTCTCCTGGAAAAGGCACAGGCAAATCGGAAGAAAAACATCTCCAGTGCAATCGGATATTCCTCCGTTGCAACTGCAGCCAGTTTGAATGCTAAATGTATTATCACACCAACCGCGACAGGGGCAACAGCCAGAGTTGTGTCCAAGTTTAGACCGGAGGCCTCGATTGTGGGTGTGACGCCGAATGAAGACGCCCTTCGCAGAATGCAGATTTTCAGAGGAGTGTATCCGATTAAATCCATTCCGTATCATTCTACAGAAGAGATTTGTGAAGACGCAATCAATCTTGCAAAGGCAAAGGGTATGGTGGAAACAGGGGACATTGTTGTATTAACAGCAGGCATTCCTTCTCCAAGTATTAAAAAGACCCGTGAGGGTATGAGCAACATGATGCGTGTTGCCATAGTAGAATAAAAGAATATATATTAATCTTGATACCAAGAGATATGAGCAAGGTAAGTAAAGTGATTAGAGAAATAATCATATTATCTTGCTCTTTTATATTTTGCAATCCAGCAGAAAAAATGTAAATGTTATTGTAAGTAAAAATGGTATGGTAAAATAATACAATTTATTATATAATGCAGTTTAGAAAAGAAAAATATGTCTTATAAGAGGTAGAAAAGATGAATATCATTGACGAATTACATACAGCTTTTATGTTGGAGAGCATTATAGATGCATTTGTTAAAATGACACTTGCATTAGTGTGTGGTGGCGTAATTGGAATTGAACGTGGGCGCAAGAAACGTCCAGCTGGATTTCGTACTTATATGTTGGTTTGCCTTGGCGCAACCTTGGTCATGATGACAAACGATTTTGTATGTCAGGTTTATGGAACTGGGGATGTGGCTCGTATGGGAGCCCAGGTTGTAAACGGTATTGGTTTCCTCGGTGCAGGAACGATTATTACAACTGGTCATAATCGAGTGAAGGGACTTACGACAGCAGCAGGACTTTGGGCGTCAGCCTGCATTGGTCTTGCTATTGGAAGTGGTTATTTTGCAGGTGCCGTTATTGGTACATTTATGATTGTTGTGATTATGGTATTTTTACATAGTTTTGACAGAAGACTTATGGCAAATACAAAAGTTGTTATGCTTTATATGGAATTCAAGAAAATGTCAGCAATTCGGCGTCTCAGTGCCTTTGCAAAGGAGAATCAGATTGTAGTAGATGATGTGGAAATAGAGTCTCCGGACCCTACAAGAGCATCAAAGGTTGCAGCAGTGGTTACACTTCGTTTGCCAACAAAATGTGTTCATTCAGAACTGATAGAAAAGATTGTCGATGTAGAAGGAATCATTTATGTAGAGGAAATATAGAAAACAATAAGAAACCAATTTTAAAAGAAATCTCAGCGAAGTAGGCTGAGATTTTTTATTTGCATAATATTCAGTGCTATGCTATAATATTAAAGGTTATGGGCAATTATAAGAGCCGAGACCACTGAAAAGTACACCTTGTAAAAAGCGTAGATGTATTTTTTAGTTGTTTCGGAGAATTGTCCAATCAAT
>JAZRON010000146.1:0-4456 GCA_045648725.1 Faecalimonas sp. | reverse complement strand
TTGGATTGGGGCTATGGCATGATCAGTACTTGGTCAATTGCAGACTATTATGTACAAAATGGCACTGACCCTGAGTTGGTGAAGGAAAAAGGCTTCTATGGAACCTTGAAGGATGGTGAAATCACTTTCCCCGTACAAGGTATTCTCTTCAATATGCCCCAGCATCCTCAAGGCGACAACTGGTATTTAGCTAACGGTTCTGGCATGTTCAGCATTTTGCTGCCTGGCTATGTAAAGGCAGACTATAGCGCAGAAGTAAAGTATGCCGGTATCTTTACCGCAACAGATGAAAGCGTTTACGCTGTAGCCAATCTGACACTGGGTGCTGATGCAAAGGATGTCAAGGCAATCGTAATGACACAGGCTGACGATGCTGCTGCCGTGGCTGACGCATTGGCTGCTGGCGAACTGGAAGGCACTGCCGTTCAGGCTGGTCGCATTGAGGTTCCCTTCAATGCAGAAGAGCTGGGCAGCGAGAAGTTGCAGGTAATCGTAGCCGTTATCGTTGACGGTGCAGTAAAGAATGTGGTTACATCTGGTTTTGAATACTATGGTGGCGGAAGCAACCCCTGGAAGTCTCTCGGTATGGGTACATATACCGAAACCTTGGTTAGCACCATGTTTACCGGATATGAGCCTGTTACATACGAAGTGGAGATTCTGGAAAATACAGAGAATCCCGGTCTGTTCCGTTTGATGAATGCTTATGCCAACGGCACATTCCCCAATGCAGACAACGATTGTGCAGCTGAAGGCACATACCTGGAGGTCAACGCTTGCGATCCCGACGGTGTATATGTTCCCATGCAGTCTCTTGGCTTTGACTGGGGAATGGGTGAAATGGCATTCATAAGCGAGGGCGCCCGTTATCTGGAGCAGTATGACATCGAGACCGTAAAGAATGCCGGACTTCTGGGTACACTGAAGGATGGTATCATCACACTTGCCAACATAGAAAGAGAAACATCCAACGGTGTTGCCTATTATCAGGGTATCATGTACATGGGTAACAGCGGTTATTATGCAGGTATCCAGGATGGTTTCCGTGTAACTCTTCCCGGTGCAGCCACAGAAGCTCCCAAGTATGCACGCAGCCAGTTCGTTCAGAGCTTGGAACGCAGCTTCGCAGCCCAGAAATTCGTTCCTGTTGTGAACAAGCGCATGGTTAAGCGCATCGCCAAGCCTGCGTTCTAAACCATCTCGTTCCTTATAAATAATCATTTGAGGGTGTGTCCGTTTGGACACACCCTTAGTGATTTATAATGGTGAGCGTTGAACAAAAAACAACTAACGGAATTTGTTCAAGACCAATTGTTTTTCGGTTAAAAATGTGTTTTTAATTGTGGAAGGGATTTTTTGTGTAAAATCAGGGAGAAAATTTGGTTTATCAGTGCTTTTTGCCTAAATTTACAGCATAATCAACATTATGGATAAGCAGTTTTGCTTTGCCATGCCAAATTATTAACTTTTTAATTTAGAACAATATGAAAAAGAAAGATCCAATTCTGCATTACGCATGTGCATGCCTTATTATGCTCTGCATAGTTTCGTGTAACAACAGCGACGATGACGTACGCTACATGCTGCCCGAGACAAGAACCATCAATCTGACGGAAAGCCAGAAGGAAATGGTAAAGAGCAACAACGACTTCTCGTTCAACCTGCTCCGCACCGCCTACAGCCAGCAACAGGAGGGAACGGAAAAGGGGAAGAGCCTCTTCCTCTCGCCCGTGGGCGTGACCTATATGCTGGGCATGGTGGCTGACGGTGCAAGCGGAGAGACTCTGAAGGAGATAAACGATGCGTTGGGGTTCAGCGGGACAACTGCGACCCAGGTGAACGAACTATGCCAGACGTTGATTGAGGAAGCACCCAAGACAGACAAGAACGTGACACTGGAAATAGCCAACGCCATATACACAAACAAAGGATATACGATGACCGAACAGTTCAAGGCAGACATGGACACCTATTACAAGGCCGATGCTAGGACACTGGACTTTGCGGATGTATCATCTGTAAACACCATCAATGAGTGGGCAAGAAAGAATACGCACGGAAAGATTCCGGTAATAATAAACACACTGTATCAAACCGAAGCTGCACGACTGTTCAACTCGGTCTACTTTGAGGCCACATGGACAAAACAATTCGACCGGAAAATGACCAGGAAAGACGCCTTCGTCATGGAAGACGGAACAGAAAAACAGCTATATTTCATGAACAACAAGGCAATAATCATTGCCCATGAAAACGAAGACTGCCGAATGGTGTGCCTACCTTACGGAAGCGGAACGTTGTGGAACATGTACGTGATTGTCCCCAAAGGGGACCAAACCGTGGAAGAAATTGTGAACAAGATGGATGAGGAATACTGGAACAGTTTATGGCGAACCGGAAAACTTTCCACAATGGAATTAAAACTCCCCAAATTCAGCACAGCGAGTAACGTGCTAATGAGTAATGTCCTCCAACAAATGAATGTAAAGAGAATATTCGACAAGGAGGATGCGCAATTGGACATGATTTGTGCAGACAAGAAACCGTACATTAGCGACATCAAACAAATAGGATGTATAGATGTGGACGAAGAGGGGACAAAGGCCACTGCCGTTACTGCAGAAGACCTTTGGGAGAGTCCTGGATTGATGAAGGGGGAACCCTTTCAAGCCAACCGTCCTTTTATCTATCTGATTCGAGAAGGAAGTTCCAACGCCATTTTCTTTGCTGGTGTATATCAGGGAGACTGAGTCATATTCCCATCGATAAGAATGCCAAGAGAATCAACCCCATCTTCGGTTTGGTTAACTTCAAGTAATTTTGTAAAACATTCACTAACAGTTACACATAAAGTTATGGAAAAGAAAAGATTTTTTTATTATGCAAGCGTATGTCTTGCCATACTTTGCCTTACGGCCTGCAACAACGATGATGACGGGGCGGTGCGTTATATGCTGCCAGAGACAAGAACCATCAATCTGACGGCAAGCCAGAAGGAAATGGTGAAAAGCAACAACGAGTTTTCGTTCAATCTGCTCCGCACGGCTTACAGCCAGCAACAGGAAGAGTATGGAAAGGGCAAAAGTATATTCCTTTCTCCAGTAAGCGCAACCTATATGCTGGGCATGGTGGCTGATGGTGCAAGCGGAGAGACATTGAAGGAGATAAACGATGCGTTGGGATTCAGCGGTGCGACTGCGACCCAGGTGAACGAACTCTGCCGGACGCTCATTGAGGAAGCGCCTAAGACAGACAAGAACGTGAAACTGGAAATAGCCAATGCCATTTATACGAATAAGGGATATACACTGACTGAACAATTCAAGGCGGACATGAAAGCTTATTATAAAGCAGATGCCAAGACACTTGATTTTGCAAACGGAGGCTCGCTCAACACGATAAATAATTGGGCCAGCAAGAAAACACATGGTACAATTCCCCAAGTATTGGACCGTCTTAACTCCGAGGCTATAGCCTATCTGCTAAGTTCAATCTATTTCCAAGCCACATGGACGGAACAGTTTGACAAGAAGATGACCAAAGAAGAAACTTTTGTCTGTGAGGAGGGTGAAATAAAACTGCTACAGATGATGAACAACAAATCTCTTATCCAACTCTTCGAGAACGAGGATTGTCGCATGGTGTGCCTGCCATACGGA
This sequence comes from Faecalimonas sp., assembly GCA_045648725.1. GTDB lineage: Bacteria > Bacillota > Clostridia > Lachnospirales > Lachnospiraceae > Faecalimonas. The sequence goes on along the minus strand of JAZRON010000146.1, from coordinate 797 downwards.
AGCGGGAAGGCATGGAATATGTTTGTCATGTTACCCAAGGGGAACGCTACTGTTGGAGAATTGTTGGAGAGCATGGACTGTGATTATTGGAACAGCCTTTTGAGAACAAGGAAAAACATGATTCTGGATCTTAAATTACCAAAATTTATCACTTCAAGCAAATTGGATTTTACCAAGACATTTCCCAAAATGGAAATTAAAAGAATTTTTGGAGAGGATGCAGAACTTGACGGTATCTGTCAAGGACTAAAGCTACATGTGAGCAAAATGATCCAATCTGGCAGCATAGAAGTAAACGAAGAAGGGACTAAAGCCACCGCGGTTACAGTTGGCGAGTTAATGGATGGAGAATCTGGACCAAATGGAGAAAACCAATTCCATGCCAAACGCCCCTTCGTGTACCTGATTTGCGAAAACAGCACAAACGCCGTATTCTTTGCTGGTGTATACCATGGAGATTGAGGCAGAACTCCCATTGACAAGAATGCCAAGAGAATCAACCCTTTCTTCGGATTGGTTAACTTCAAGTAACTAAAGACTTTTTGTCAAATCAATATGGGGTGTGCAGAAATGCACACCTCTGTTTATATATAATGTGAGCAGTGAGTTGTGAGATTTTTCGACATAAAGACATAAGTTTTATGAGGTTCACCGTTCAAAGCCGTCTGGAAGACGGGAAGCCCGAAGGGCGAATAGTCGCGGGTTCTTGAACCCGTGGAAAAATGTCCCTGATATTTTAATCCTTAAGACAGCCAAGAGGAATTATCTTGACACCATCTTCACGAGTATAGGCAATT
>JAZRON010000145.1:0-1885 GCA_045648725.1 Faecalimonas sp. | reverse complement strand
TCTATTTTATTGATCATGCCATAAATATATCCTGTCTGAATAAGACCAAAGACATATCCAATCAAGACACTAATTATTCTTTCCATTCTTATTGCTCCTTTTCCTTTCGCTCACGAATAAAGAATTTTAATGATGTACCCCTAAAACCAAAGGCTTCCCGAATCTTATTCTCCAGATATCTGGTGTAGGAAAAATGCATTAGTTCCTTATCATTGACAAAGATTACAAAGGTTGGCGGTTTCACCGATACCTGCGTAATATAGTAGAGTTTTAACCTCTTACCTTTATCTGATGGCGGTTGTTGAAGCGCAACTGCTTCTGTCATAATCTCGTTCAACACGCCTGTCGCAACACGGAGTGTCTGATTCTCCATGACAACATCGATCATCTCATATAACTTTGGCAAGCGTTGTCCCGTCATTGCAGACACATACATAATCTCCGCATACGGCATATAAGATAAGGTATTGCGAATATCCTTTTCAAATTCATACATGGTCTTATCATTCTTTTCAATGGCATCCCATTTATTCACAACAATAATAACCCCTTTGCCTCTCTCATGAGCGATTCCGGCAATCTTTGCATCCTGCTCTGTAACGCCTTCTGTGGCGTCGATTACCATAAGCACCACGTCTGCTCTTTCCACAGCCGTTACCGTACGAATAATGCTGTAGCGTTCTAATTCTTCTTTAATCTTATTCTTCCTGCGAAGCCCTGCAGTATCAATAAACACATACTCTTTTCCATTAAACTTAATAGCTGTATCAATGGCATCACGAGTTGTTCCTGCAATATCAGACACAATCACACGATTCTTGCCAAGCAATTTATTGACAATGGATGATTTACCCACGTTCGGTTTCCCAACAATTGCAATTCTTGGACGTTCGTCCTCTTCCTCTTCTCCGTCTCTCTCAGGAAAATACTTGGTTACCTCATCCAACATATCACCGATACCCAGTCTGGAAGATGCGGAAATAGGAATTGGATCCCCGATTCCAAGATTATAAAACTCATAGACATCTGCCATGAACTTTTCAAAGCTGTCCACTTTATTCACAACCAAAACAACTGGTTTTCCGGAACGTCTAAGCATATCAGCCACTTTTGAGTCTGCATCCACAAGCCCCTGTCTCACATCCGTCAGGAAAATGATTACATCCGCTGTATCTATGGCAATCTGTGCCTGTTCGCGCATCTGTGACAAAATAATATCTTTGCTATCCGGCTCAATTCCCCCTGTGTCAATCATTGTAAAATTATGATTAAGCCACGTTACCTCTGCATAAATGCGGTCACGGGTAACTCCAGGCGTATCTTTTACAATGGAAATCATCTCTCCTGCAAGTACGTTAAACAATGTGGATTTCCCAACATTTGGTCTTCCCACAATCGCCACAATTGGTTTACTCATAGTTCTTATCTCTCCTATATTTTAACAATTTATAATTGCTTCTATCAAATCTCGTCCGCTTGATTTTACAATATCTACCTCTACTTGTAAAGATTCTTTTACCTCCGAAACGGTGGTATCGTCTAGGAATACCTCTTCTCCATCCCGGAGCATATTGCACGGAATCAATAAAGTATCACCCAATGGTTTTCCTTTTAGCTGATTCATCAAATCCTGTCCGGTAATCAATCCTGCCACCGTAATCTTATCTCCAAAGAAATCATTTCTGATTTTATATAAATGGATTTTTACATTTGGAAACTTTTCTTCCAGCTGCTCTGTCATTGCTTTCAGATAATCATAGGCCGCATAACCGGTTGCCATAGACAATTCTATCTTCCTGTCATCTCCTTGCAACTCAGCACACGCTTCCGCAAATTCATTCTGTAACAGACGAATCATACCCACACCATTTTCCAACTGTAGGTA
>JAZRON010000144.1:0-25572 GCA_045648725.1 Faecalimonas sp. | reverse complement strand
TGGATTTACCAATATCGATGATGACTTTTATGAAGAGTTGGAAGAAATCTTAATCATGGGCGATTTGGGCGTTCATGCAACTATGGACATCATCGAAGATTTAAAAGAAAAAGTGAAAAAGAATCATATTAAAGAGCCGGTAGATTGCAAAGAGTTTTTGATTGAAAGCATCAAAGAGCAAATGGATGTAGGTGAGGCTGCTTATGAGTTTGAACACAAAACATCGGTTGTCCTTGTGATTGGTGTCAATGGTGTGGGTAAAACTACAACCATAGGAAAACTGGCAGGAAAACTTCGCGAGCAAGGAAAGAAAGTGGTCCTTGCGGCTGCGGACACCTTCCGAGCTGCAGCTGGCGAACAACTGAAAGAATGGGCAAATCGTGCAGAGGCAGACTTGATTGGCGGACAGGAAGGTTCAGACCCTGCTGCAGTTGTCTATGATGCGGTAGCAGCTGCTAAATCCAGAAAAGCTGATGTACTTCTTGTTGACACAGCCGGGCGACTTCACAACAAGAAGAACTTGATGGAAGAACTTCGTAAAATCAATCGTATCTTGGAAAGGGAGTATCCGGAAGCATTCCGTGAAACATTAGTTGTTCTTGATGGCACAACAGGGCAAAATGCGTTGGCACAAGCAAAGGAATTCAAGGACGTAGCAGATATTACCGGTATTGTATTGACAAAGATGGATGGAACGGCTAAGGGAGGTATTGCCGTGGCCATTCAGGCAGAACTTGGTATTCCAGTGAAATATATTGGAGTAGGGGAATCCATTGAGGATTTGCAAAAGTTTAATTCGGATGACTTTGTCAATGCATTATTTATGACAGAAGAATAGAAAGGATGTGTTTATATGTTGACTTTAAAGAAGTTTGAAGAAGCCAGTGAAATCGTAAAAAAAGTCACAAAGCCAACAAAGTTAGTATATAGCGAGTATCTCAGTCAGCAGACTGGCGGCAAGGTATACTTAAAACCTGAAAATATGCAATATACAGGAGCCTACAAACTTCGTGGCGCTTATTATAAAATTAGTACATTATCAAACGAAGAGAGAGAAAAAGGATTAATTACCGCATCAGCAGGGAATCATGCACAAGGTGTGGCTTATGCTGCCAAGGCATTTGGGTGTAAGGCAACGATTGTTATGCCTACAGTAACTCCATTGATAAAGGTGAATCGCACGAAAAATTATGGTGCGGATGTGTTTTTATATGGAGATGTTTATGATGATTCTTGTCAGAAAGCATACGAATTGGCAAAAGAGACAGGGGCAACCTTTGTTCATCCATTTGATGATTTGGATGTGATAACAGGACAGGGCACCATTACAATGGAGATTATTCAAGAATTGCCAACAGTAGATTATATTTTAGCTCCGGTTGGCGGTGGCGGATTAATAGCAGGTGTTGCAACTCTTGCAAAAATGTTAAATCCAAAGATTAAAGTGATTGGAGTAGAACCTGCAAATGCAGCTAGCATGTCAGAAGCTCTTGTGGCAGGAAAACCGATAACACTTCCTAGTGCAGATACAATTGCAGATGGTACAGCAGTTAAGACAGTTGGGGAAAATGCATTAAAATATGTTCAAGAATATGTGGATGAAATGCTTCTTGTGGAAGATGATGAATTAATCGGAGCGTTTCTTGATATGGTAGAAAACCATAAAATGGTTGTGGAAAATGCTGGTCTTTTAACAGTGGCTGCATTAAAACAACTTGATTTATCAGGAAAGAAAGTGGTTTCCATCTTAAGTGGTGGCAATATGGACGTGATCACCATGTCATCTATTGTACAACATGGCTTGATTCAAAGAGACCGTATTTTCTCTGTATCTGTGTTGCTTCCGGATAAGCCGGGTGAGTTGGTACGTGTTGCAGACACCATTGCAAAGGCCCAAGGAAACGTTATTAAGTTGGAACATAATCAGTTTGTAAGTACCAATCGTAATGCTGCTGTGGAACTTCGTATCACAATGGAATCTTTTGGTACAGAACATAAACGGGAAATTTTAAAAGCCCTTGAAGATAATGGTTATAAGCCAAAGAGCATTAGTGCCAAACTGTATTAGGGGGAAGAAGTATGGAGTATAGAATACCGAAAAAAGGGGACATCTACAGACACTTTAAAGGGAATCTATATGAAATTGTTGTGATTGCCAGAGATTCTGAAACATTAGAAGAGAAGGTTGTGTACAAGGAAGTAAAAGGGGATGCTGCATATGTGCGCTCCCTTCCTATGTTTGTCAGTCTGGTGGATAAGGAAAAATATCCAAATGTAACGCAAGAATTTCGCTTTGAACTTGTGCAGAAGACAGATACATTGCAGAAAGAATCTTATAAAGATGTTGTGACCACTAAGAGTACTGATGTGGAACAAGAAATACAAATTGCAAACCAGGATATGATTATGGAATTTCTGGAACAAGAGACGGTAGATGATAAGATAGATTATTTGGTTCGTGTGAAAGAATGTATTACGGAACCATTTATCAGTGTAGTTGCACAGTCTTTGGATTTTATAGAAAATGAGGGAGAATTACTTGAAAGATACGAAGAGATTCTTCGATATTTGAGAACTGTTGCAAAATATGAATGTGGTAGATTAAGATGATTGACGTTTAGAGGAGGACTTAACATGGACAAGATTAAGATGACAACGCCATTAGTTGAAATGGATGGAGACGAGATGACAAGAATCCTTTGGAAAATGATTAAGGATGAGTTGTTATTGCCATATATTGATTTAAAAACAGAATATTATGACCTTGGGTTAGAATATCGTAATGAAACCAATGACCAGGTAACAATTGATTCTGCTAATGCTACAAAGAAGTATGGTGTGGCTGTAAAATGTGCAACCATTACACCAAATGCAGCCCGTATGACAGAATATAATTTGAAAGAAATGTGGAAGAGTCCAAACGGAACCATTCGTGCCATGCTTGATGGAACTGTTTTCCGTACGCCAATCATTGTAAAAGGGATTGAACCATGCGTGAAAAATTGGAAAAAACCAATTACTATTGCAAGACATGCTTATGGTGACGTATATAAGAATACGGAAATGATTATTCCGGGACCGGGAAAAGTAGAATTGGTTTATACCGCTGAGGATGGAACAGAGACAAGAGAATTGGTACATAACTATAAAACAGCAGGTGTTACACAAGGTATGCATAATCTGGATGATTCTATCGAAAGTTTTGCAAGAAGCTGTTTTAATTATGCGTTAGATATTAAACAAAGTTTATGGTTTGCAACAAAAGATACCATTTCAAAGAAATACGACCATACTTTTAAAGATATTTTCCAGGAAATCTTTGATAAAGAGTATAAGGAATCTTTCGAGAAGGCAGGAATTGAATATTTCTATACATTGATTGATGATGCTGTGGCTCGTGTTATGAAAGCAGAAGGAGGTTTTATCTGGGCTTGCAAGAATTATGACGGAGATGTAATGAGTGATATGGTTTCTTCTGCATTTGGCTCACTTGCAATGATGACTTCTGTATTGGTGTCTCCACAAGGCTACTATGAATACGAAGCTGCTCACGGAACGGTACAGCGTCACTATTACAAACATTTGAAAGGGGAAGAAACCTCAACAAACTCTGTTGCAACCATTTTTGCATGGACAGGTGCTCTCCGTAAACGTGGGGAATTAGATGGCAATCAGGAGTTGATGGAATTTGCTGATAGATTGGAAAAAGCAACGATAGACACCATAGAAAGTGGTAAGATGACAAAAGATTTAGCTCTTATTACATCTATCGAAAATCCGACTGTATTAAACAGCGAAGAATTTATTAAGGAAATTGCGAAAGCATTATAATGAACTGAAAAAATCTCCGTAATATGTTGTAACGAAGTCTGTGCGGAAACCGAGGTCTTCGTTCCAATATATTACGGAGATTTTCAATTTACTCAGCTAATTCTTCCCATTTTTCATAAAGTTCTTTCAGTTCTTCTAAAATATCAGCTTTTTCCTTGGAGAGTTCCTGACATTTTACAGAGCTTGTATAAATCTCTTCCTGAGACATAAGAACATCAATTTCAGCATCTCGTTCTTCTAAAACAGAAATACGTTCTTCCGTCTTTTTTAAATCATTCTGTCGTTTGCGAAGTCTTGCCTGAGCCTCTTTTTGGGCTTTCCAATCAAGCTTGGTTTCTGATTCTTGTTGAAATCCATTGGTCTCACCATAAGGAGTAAGAGGATCTGAGCTATATGCTGCTGTCAATGCCTCTTTCTTTTCCAAATAATAATCATAATTTCCGATATAGTTTACAAATGTACCGTTTACTAAGTCTAGGATTCGGCTTGCCGTTTGGTTGATGAAATAACGGTCATGAGATACATAAAGAACCGTGCCAGTATATTCATTTAATACTTTTTCTAAGATTTCTTTAGATGCAATGTCCAAGTGATTGGTCGGCTCATCAAGAATCAAAAAATTTGCTTCTGACAACATAAGCTTTGCTAAAGAAATACGACCTCGTTCGCCACCACTCAGATCACCAATCAATTTGTAAACATCATCACCGGTAAACAAAAAAGCGGCAAGAGTATTACGGATTTGTGTATTGGTCAGGGTTGGATAATCATCAGAAATTTCATCAAACATATTTTTTTCCATATGTAATACGTGGTGTTCCTGGTCGTAGTATCCAATCTGTACTTTAGAACCAAGACGGAAAGATCCGCTGTCTGCAGCAATAACTTCATTTAAAATTTTGAGAAGAGTAGTTTTACCGGTTCCATTGTCCCCGATAATTGCAACATGTTCTCCACGTTTGATTTCAAAACTAACATTTTCGAATAATTTTAAATCGCCATAAGACTTGCCTAATCCCTCAACAGACAATACATCATTTCCACTGATGCAAGATGGTTCCAAGGAAAAATGTAATTCTCGTGATTCTTCTATTGGCTTTTCTAGGCGTTCCATCTTTTCTAAAAGTTTTTCTCTACTTTCGGCACGCTTGATGGACTTTTCTCGGTTAAAAGAGCGAAGTTTATCTATGACCGCTTCTTGATGTTTGATTTCTGCTTGCTGGTTTAGATATTCTTTTATTTTAGCTTCGCGAATCCGTTTTTTCTTTTCGGCAAAATCTGTGTAGTTGCCTTGGAAAGACAGAATGTTTCCGGCTTCGATTTCAATTACTTTGGAAACCACACGATTTAAAAAATACCGATCATGAGAGACGATAAGTACGGCGCCGCTATAATTTAGTAAGTAATTTTCAAGCCAGTTAATGGAATTCATGTCCAAATGGTTGGTTGGCTCGTCCAAAAGTAGGATGTCAGGTTTTGTCAATAATAATTTACCAAGGGCAACGCGAGTTTTTTGACCTCCTGACAGCGTGTCAACTGATTTTGAAAAGTCATTTTCATGAAATCCAAGTCCTTTTAAAACACCAACTAACTCACTTTGATAAGCATATCCGTTAGATTGTTCAAATCGTTCTGTCAAAAGATGATAGGAGTGAAGTCTGTTTTCCAATTCTTCGCCCTTTAAGTGTTTCATCTCCAATTCCATAACACGAATTTGCTTTTCCATTTGAATAATATCCGCTTTTGCAGTTTTCAACTCTTCTAAAATAGAATTTTCACTGGAAAGCTCCTGGTGCTGTGAGAGATAACCAATAGTTTTCCCTTTTGCAATGATAATTTCGCCATCGTCCGTTGGAAGTTCCTTCATAATCATCTTTAAAAGAGTTGACTTCCCAGCGCCATTTAGTCCAATAAGAGCAGCTTTCTCTCGATCCTCTATATGAAAAGAACCGGATTTGACGATAATCTGGTCCCCAAATGCTTTTGAAATATTATGACATGCTAGAATCATACATTCCTCCCACTTATAAAACAGTTAAACAAGTTAATTATATCGGAAAATTTATAAAATACAACTAAAAATTTGACTTTGTGACCATAATTACTTATAATAAATTAATAGTGTTAAAACGAATAGGAAGGTGAACAAAAGTGGAAGAGAGACAAATATCTCAAGCAGTTATTCGGAGATTGCCACGTTATTATCGTTATCTTGGTGAATTGTTGGCGAATGATGTTGAACGCATTTCATCCAATGAGTTAAGCAAGAGAATGCGAGTTACAGCTTCACAGATTAGACAGGATTTAAATAATTTTGGTGGTTTTGGTCAACAAGGCTACGGTTATAATGTTAAATTTTTGCACACGGAGATTGGAAAAATTCTTGGTTTGGATGTGAATCACAACATTGTAATTATCGGTGCCGGTAATCTGGGGCAAGCGTTGGCGAATTACTCTTCTTTTGAGAGAAGTGGATTTATTTTAAAAGGAATTTTTGATGTAAATCCAAGATTGGAGGGTGTCTCTATTCGCGGAGTTCCTATTCGAATGATGGACAATCTGAGAGAGTTTATTTTAGAGAATAATATTGAGATTGCAGTATTGACGATTCCTAAGACAAAAGCAATTGAAGTTGCTGAGATGCTTTCAGATACATGTATTAAGGGAATCTGGAATTTTGCTCACACAGATTTAAATTTACCGGAGCATATCATTGTTGAGAATGTTCATTTGTCAGAAAGTTTAATGAGACTTTCCTACAAGGTGGAACGTTATAACGAAGAACAAGCAAAACAATAAAGAGTTCGTTTGCGAACTCTTTATTTTATAACAGGAAAGAGGGAACAAGTTTGAAAACATATAGTAGGGTTTATGCAAGAATTGATTTGGATGCAATTGCATACAATATGGAACAGATGAAACACAATCTAAGACCTGAGACAAAAATAATGGCAGTGATCAAAGCCGATGGGTATGGGCATGGCGCTGTGCAGATTGCAGAGATGTTGGAAAATATAGATTATATTTGGGGATTTGCAGTAGCAACACTGGACGAAGCAGTGGTTTTACGTACAGAGGGCATCCAAAAACCGATTTTGGTTTTAGGTTGCGTATTTCCCGATCAGTACTTGTCAATGTTGAAGCATAATATACGTATGAATGTGTACACAGAAGAAATGGCAGAATCCATTTCACAAATGGCAGCAAGAGAGGGAATGACTGCATATATGCACATAAAGTTAGATACAGGTATGGCAAGGCTTGGGTTTGATATTAGTGAAGATTCTGTCGCTGCCATCACTAGAATCGGTCAGATGAAAAATGTTGTTATGGAAGGGATTTTTACTCATTTTGCCAAGGCAGATGAAATGGATAAAAGCTTTACAGAAAAACAAATCAAAAAATTTTATTGGATGGTTAACCAATTAAAAGAAAAAGAGGTTAGCTTTCAATATGAGCACTGTGCAAATAGTGCAGCAATCATCGATGTAAAGGAAGCTAATTTTGATTTGGTAAGAGCAGGGATTTCCACATATGGACTTTATCCTTCCGAAGAAATTCAAAAAGAACAAGTGAAACTAAAACCAGCCATGACACTAAAAAGTCATGTAGCATTTGTGAAGGAAATTGAAAAGGGAACACCGATTAGCTACGGAGGCTCTTATGTTTCAGAAGAAGAGATGAAGATTGCCACCATTCCGGTGGGCTATGCCGATGGTTATCCACGGAATCTGTCTAACAAAGGATATGTTTTAATTCGTGGAAGAAAGGTACCGATTGTGGGTAGAGTTTGTATGGATCAGTTCATGGTTGATGTTACCCAAATTGATGGCGTGAGTTTTGGAGATAAGGTGACGCTTATTGGAACAGATGGCAATGAAACCATTACCGTGGAAGATTTAAGCGAACTTTCAGGGCGTTTTCATTATGAATTTATTTGTGATTTAGGAAAACGAATTCCAAGAGTATATGTGAAGAACGGAAAGATTTCAGAACAGGTAGACTATTTTGCATAGAAATAACATGCACTAGAATACATCCGAAAAAATTGGAAATACTGATTTTATCAAAATAAATCGGAGTGTGAACAAAGTGCAAATTAGACGTGGAGATATTTTTTACGCAGACTTAAGTCCGGTTGTAGGTTCCGAACAAGGTGGAATCAGACCAGTATTGATTATACAAAATGATATTGGGAATAAGCATAGTCCGACGGTAATCTGTGCAGCAATTACGTCAAAGATGAATAAGGCAAAATTGCCAACACATGTAGAAATAGATGCATCCAAATACCATATTGTAAAAAATTCAGTGGTTTTATTGGAACAGATTCGAACTATTGATAAACAACGTTTAAAAGATTTGGTTTGTCATGTAGATCAAAGGTTGATGACAAAGGTGGACGAAGCGCTGAAAATCAGTTTGGAACTTCATACATAATGGAAAACAGTGTTTTAAACTGTACAAATGGATGAAACAGTGCTAAAATGAACAGGTAATTTTTAGAATACGAAAAGAGGGAAAAAGATGTCAGGACATTCAAAATTTGCAAATATCAAACATAAAAAGGAAAAAAATGATGCAGCAAAAGGGAAGATTTTTACTAAAATCGGTAGAGAGTTAGCAGTTGCCGTAAAAGAGGGTGGCGGTCCGGATCCGGCTAACAATAGTCGTTTACGTGATGTGATTGCTAAGGCGAAAGCAAACAACATGCCGAATGATAATATTGAGAGAAGTATTAAAAAGGCTGCTGGCGATGCGGATGCGTCCAACTACGAACGTGTTACATATGAAGGATATGGACCAAATGGTACCGCAATCATCGTTGACGCACTAACGGACAACAAGAACCGTACCGCATCAAATGTACGTAATGCATTTACAAAAGGAAATGGTAACGTAGGAACTCCAGGCTGTGTTTCGTTCATGTTTGACAAAAAAGGTCAGATTATTGTGGATAAAGAAGAGTGCGAATTGGATGCGGATGATTTAATGATGATGGCGTTGGATGCCGGTGCTGAAGATTTTGTGGAAGAGGAAGATAGTTTTGAAATTTTAACAGATCCGGATTCGTTCAGTGAAGTACGTGAAGCATTGGAAGCAGAAGGGATTGCGATGATAAGTGCAGAAGTCACCATGATTCCGCAAACTTATGTCACACTGACAGATGAAAAAGATATTAAGAGCATTCAAAAAACTTTAGATTTATTGGATGACGATGACGATGTTCAAGAAGTGTACCACAATTGGGATGAATAGTACAAAGGAGGAGACCAGATGAGTAATTATAGAATAGAGACAAAATGTATTCAGTCGGGATACACACCAAAAAATGGGGAAGCAAGAGTACTTCCGATTTACCAGAGCACAACATTCAAATACGAAAACAGTGACGAGATGGGAAAACTATTTGACCTGGAAGCATCTGGTTATTTCTACACCAGATTACAAAATCCGACAAATGATGCCGTAGCCGCAAAGATTTGTGACATGGAAGGCGGTGTGGCTGCTATGCTTACATCTTCTGGTCAGGCAGCAAACTTCTATGCAATTATGAACATCGCAGAAGCAGGAGATCACATTATTTGTTCTTCAGCGGTTTATGGTGGTACATATAACTTATATGCACATACGATTCGTAAAATGGGAATCAGTGCTACGTTTGTTGACCCGGATTGCACAGAAGATGAGTTGAACGAAGCATTTCAAGAAAACACAAAAGCAGTTGTGGGAGAAACTATTGCGAATCCGGCACTTACCGTGCTTGATATTGAAAAATTTGCAAAGGCAGCCCATGCACATGGGGTTCCACTTATCATTGACAACACCTTTGCTACGCCGATTAATTGTAGACCATTTGAATGGGGTGCAGATATTGTAACTCATTCCACAACGAAATATATGGATGGCCATGCAACTGCAGTAGGTGGATGTATCGTAGACAGCGGTAACTTTGATTGGGAAGCTCATGCAGAAAAATTCCCTGGACTTACAACTCCGGATGAAACCTATCATGGACTTGTTTATACAGAAAGATTTGGAAAAGGTGCATTTATTACAAAGGCAACCTCTCAGATGATGAGAGATTTGGGGTCCATCCAATCGCCGCAAAATGCTTTTTTGTTAAATATGGGATTGGAAACATTGCATCTTAGAATGCCAAGACACTGTGAAAACGCAAAAAAAGCAGCGGAATACTTAATGAACCATGAGAAAGTGGCTTGGGTAAACTGCTCTATGTTGGAAGATGATAAATATTATGACCTTGCACAAAAATATATGCCAAACGGTACCTGTGGTGTTATTACATTTGGCGTAAAAGGTGGTAGAGATGCTTGTGTGAAGATGATGGATAGCCTTAAGATGATTGCCATTGTAACCCATGTTGCAGACGCAAGAAGTTGTGTGCTTCATCCAGCAAGTCACACCCATCGTCAAATGAATGAGCAAGAACTTTTGGAAGCTGGTGTACAACCGGATTTGATTCGCTTCAGTGTAGGTATTGAGAATATAGAAGATATTATCGCTGATTTAGAACAAGCGTTAGCTGAAGTTTAGTAAATAAGAATATAATTAAAAAGGAAGATTCGTCTTCCTTTTTTTGTTGGGAAAATGATATTCACATAGGAATACAAATTTGATAATAAATACATACTAACAGAAAAATCAAAGGAGTAAGAAAATGGAACAAAACAAAGAAGAAATTCGTGAAGAAATTAAAGAGACCGGAAGCATAGAATTAGAAAATCAAGATAAACAACATAAAATTAAAGTTTTTACAATCATAGGCGAGATTGAGGGGCATGAGACTGCGTCTTCAAATACAAAGGCAACTAAATATGAACATCTACTTCCACAATTAGCAGAAATAGAAGAAAGTAGTGAGATTCAGGGGGCGCTTTTTCTTCTCAACACACTTGGTGGTGATGTTGAAGCAGGTCTTGCCATTGCAGAAATGATTGCATCACTAAGCAAACCAACTGTTTCACTGGTGTTGGGAGGAAGTCATTCTATTGGCGGACCTCTTGCAGTGGCTTCAGATTATTCTTTTATTGTACCATCAGGAACCATGGTCATTCATCCTGTTCGTTCTGCCGGAATGTTTATTGGTGTAAAACAAAGCTACTTAAATATGGTTAAGACTCAGGACCGCATTACAGGATTTATTTCAAAACATTCTAAGATAAGCCAAAAACGGATTGAAGAGTTGATGTTAAATCCTACGGAACTTGTGAAAGACGTAGGAACGATGCTAGAGGGTGAAGAGGCAGTGAAGGAAGGTTTAATTGACGAAGTAGGCGGAATGAAAGATGCTCTTGCAAAATTGCATGCTATGATTGAAAACACATTTTCAAAGTGATATACTAATAATAGTATGTAAAAAACAGGGGGAAGTTTCATGGCTTCAAGAAAGAACACACGAAAACGAAGCACAAATAATAGGTCAAAGAAGAGTATGGCATCTTCAAATAAGCAACAGGCAACCAGCCGTAGCTTTTTAAAGAGTGAGATCACCATTCTGGTAACTTTAGCAGTTTGTGCTTTTTTAATGATTAGTAATTTTGGCATTGGTGGATTTTTGGGAGATGCAATATCCGGATTTATGTTTGGTGTATTTGGTATGTTAGCGTATATCGTGCCGATTTTAATTTTTGTGGGAGTAACTTTTATTACATCCAATAAAGGAAATACTCTCGCCTACATAAAATCAGGTGCATGCATTGTGTTAGGATTTATGTTTTGTACCTTATTCCAATTAGTTATGAACGAATATGTGGCAGGCACAGAACTTAGTGCCTATTATGAGATGTCTCGTATACATAAAGATGGTGGAGGTTTTGTTGGCGGCGCATTTGTGAATCTGTTATGCCCAGCTCTTGGACTGATTGGAACCTATTTAGTCACAATTGTTATTTGTATTATTTGTTTTGTAATTATAACAGAAAAATCATTTATTGCCGGCGTGAAAAGAGGAAGCGAAAAAGCTTATGAGACAGCAAAAGAAGATGTAAAGCGTCGTAGAGAACATGCGGAACTCAGACGCGAACAGCGTCAAAGCGAAATGGTTGAGGCAAAAAGAAAAGATCGAGTTGTGTCAGGAGTGTCTTTTGATACAACCATTGCGAAAAAATCTCCGGAGGTACACGAGATTACCCCACCTTCCGATACTATGGAACCGATGAAGGCAGAGGATCGATTGTTTACTACTCAAGAAGATTCTGGGCAGTTGGTAATTAGTCGTGCACAACCGTTAACGGAAGCTGAATCATCAAAGGCAAAAACGGTATTATCTGAAGCAGAGACAACAGAGAGAAGTGTAAGCAAGCAGAGAACACAGGAAAGCAGACAACAGGTAGAAGAAGCGACTGCAGGTGTGGAAAATGAGATTAAAAAGCGTGAGGAAAAACCGAAAAAAGCATACCAATTTCCACCACTCAAATTATTGCAGAGAGGGAAAAATACAGGTGGCGATTCGGATGAGCATTTGCGCCAGACAGCCATGAAACTGCAACAAACATTACAAAATTTCAATGTAAACGTAACAGTTACGAATGTAAGCTGTGGACCGTCTGTCACTAGATATGAATTGCAACCGGAACAAGGTGTAAAAGTGAGTAAGATTGTGGCCCTTGCAGATGATATCAAGTTGAATCTTGCAGCGGCTGATATTCGTATAGAAGCACCGATTCCGGGAAAAGCTGCAGTAGGTATTGAAGTACCAAATAAGGAAAATGCAGCAGTTATGCTTCGAGATTTATTGGAAACGGATGATTTTAAATATCACGGTTCTAAGATTGCATTTGCAGCCGGACGTGATATTGCAGGAAAAACTGTGGTTGCAGATATTGCAAAGATGCCTCATGTGTTGATTGCAGGAGCAACAGGATCCGGTAAATCTGTATGTATCAACACTCTGATTGTAAGTATTCTATACAAAGCAACTCCGGATGAAGTGAAACTCATTATGATAGATCCAAAGGTGGTTGAGTTGAGCGTATACAACGGTATACCACATTTGATGATTCCGGTTGTAACAGATCCGAAAAAAGCAGCCGGAGCGCTGAATTGGGCTGTGATGGAGATGACAAAACGTTATCAATTGTTTGCTGAATACAATGTACGTGACCTAAAGGGTTACAATGCAAAAGTGGAATCTGTGTCTGATATCGAAGATGAAAACAAGCCACAAAAGATGCCTCAGATTGTAATTATTGTAGACGAGCTTGCAGACCTTATGATGGTGGCACCGGGCGAGGTGGAAGATGCAATTTGTCGTCTTGCACAACTGGCAAGAGCTGCAGGAATTCATTTGGTACTTGCAACACAGAGACCTTCTGTAAATGTTATTACAGGACTTATCAAGGCGAATATGCCTTCACGTATTGCCTTTGCAGTTTCATCCGGTGTTGATTCAAGAACCATTATCGACATGAATGGGGCAGAAAAACTTCTCGGAAAAGGGGATATGCTTTTCTATCCGACAGGTTATCCAAAGCCGGTACGTGTACAAGGTTCTTTTGTTTCAGACAAGGAAGTACAATCAGTTGTTGAATATTTAATCAATAATGGAGAAGGCGTTACATATAATGAGGAGATTACAAAACACTTGAATAGTGCATCCATAGGAAATGGAAATGCAGCGAATAACGTTGCCGCAGATGATAAAGATGCCTATTTTGTAGATGCAGGAAGATTTGTAATCGAAAAAGACAAAGCATCCATTGGTATGTTGCAGAGGGTGTTCAAGATTGGTTTTAACCGCGCGGCAAGAATTATGGACCAACTTGCGGAAGCTGGTGTGGTTGGAGAAGAAGAAGGTACAAAACCAAGAAAAGTACTGATGTCTATGGAGCAATTTGAACAATATATTGATGAATGTCTCTAAGAGTGAAAAGAGGGAAAGAAAATGGCACAGTTAATTGACGGAAAACTAATTTCCGCACAAATTAAAAATGAATTAAAAGAGGAAGTAAAGCAGCTAAAAGAACAGGGTATCATTCCATGCCTTGCAGTGATTCAAGTGGGGAATGACCCGGCTTCTTCTGTGTATGTAAACAATAAGAAAAAGGCGTGTTCATACATTGGAATCGAATCCCTTTCTTATGAATTAGAAGATGGAATTTCTCAAGAAGAGTTGCTTGGTATTATTGAAGAATTGAATCAAAATGAAATGGTACATGGAATTTTAATACAATTACCGCTACCAAGACATATAGATGAGAATGCAGTGATAGAGGCGATTACACCTTCAAAGGATGTAGATGGTTTCCATCCTGAAACAGTAGGAAACATGTGTATTGGAACAAGAGGTTTTCTTCCTTGTACACCTGCCGGTATCATTCAACTATTAAAGAGAAGTCAGATTGAAATTGAAGGTAAAGAATGTGTGATTGTCGGCAGAAGTAATATTGTTGGGAAACCGATGGCAATGCTTCTCCTTCGTGAGAATGGAACCGTCACCATTACACATTCCAAAACAAAAGATTTGAAAGATGTGACAAGACGTGCAGATATTCTTGTGGTTGCTATTGGAAAACCCAAATTTATTACAAAGGAATTCGTAAAAGATGGTGCGGTTGTCATTGATGTTGGAATCCATCGCAATGAAAACAACAAACTATGTGGTGATGTGGATTTTGATGATGTAGTAGAAAAGGCAAGTGCAATTACTCCAGTTCCGGGCGGAGTTGGTCCAATGACCATTGCAATGCTGATGAACAACTGCGTTGAAACAGTTCGAAATTAAATTCACAGGAAATTCAAAGAGAAAAATGGTAGAAATTTCTTGCTATTTAAATACGAATGCTTTATCATGGTAAAGTGAATAAAAATTAGGAGGCAGAACATGTACAAGATAGTAAAAGCCCAAAATTTGGCAGATAAGATTTATCTCATGGACGTAGAAGCTCCACGAGTAGCAAAACATTGTGAACCAGGACAATTTGTAATTGTAAAGATGGACGAAAAAGGCGAGAGAGTTCCACTTACGATTTGTGATTACGATAGAGAAGCTGGAACGATTACAATCGTGTTCCAGGCATTGGGTGCATCTACACAGAAGATGGCACATTTAGGCGAAGGCGATTATTTTAGAGACTTCGTTGGGCCACTTGGATGTCCATCTGAATTTGTAAAAGAAGATATCGAAAGCTTAAAAGGCAAGAAGATTTTGTTTGTAGGTGGTGGTGTTGGTGCAGCTCCTGTTTATCCACAGGTAAAGTGGATGCATGAAAATGGAGTTAACGTAGACGTTATCATCGGTGCAAAGACAAAAGATATGTTAATCCTGGAAAAAGAAATGGAAGCAGTTTCAGGAAACTATTATCCATGTACAGATGACGGTTCATATGGTCATGCAGGTATGGTTACCACTAAGATTGAAAAATTAGTAGAAGAAGGAAACAAGTACGATGTTTGTATCGCAATCGGACCAATGATTATGATGAAATTTGTTTGCTTGCTTACAAAGAAATTAGAAATTCCAACCATCGTAAGTATGAACCCAATCATGGTTGATGGAACAGGTATGTGCGGTGCATGTCGTCTCCAAGTTGGAAATGAAATTAAATTTGCATGTGTAGATGGACCAGAGTTCGACGGACATTTAGTTGACTTCGACCAAGCAATGAAGAGACAACAGATGTATAAGACAGCAGAAGGCCGTGCTGTTTTGAAAGTACAGGAAGGCGATACACACCACGGCGGATGTGGACATTGTGGAGGTGACGAATAATGGCTGATGTATTAAAGAAAGTACCTGTAAGAGAACAAGATCCAAAGGTACGCGCTACAAATTTTGAAGAAGTATGTTTGGGTTACAATAAAGAAGAAGCCATGGATGAGGCTCAAAGATGCCTTGGCTGTAAAAATGCAAAATGTGTAGAGGGATGTCCTGTTTCCATTGATATTCCTGGATTTATCAAAGAAATTAAAGAAGGAAATATCGAAGAAGCATACAAAGTGATTGGAAAATCATCTGCACTTCCGGCAATCTGCGGACGTGTATGTCCACAAGAAAACCAATGTGAAGGAAAATGTATCCGTGGCATTAAAGGCGAACCGGTTTCTATTGGTAAGTTGGAAAGATTCGTGGCAGATTATGCTCTTGAAAACGATATCAAACCAGAAAAAGCAGAAACAACAAATGGGCACAAGGTAGCTGTTATTGGTTCAGGTCCTGC
This sequence comes from Faecalimonas sp., assembly GCA_045648725.1. Classification (GTDB taxonomy): domain Bacteria; phylum Bacillota; class Clostridia; order Lachnospirales; family Lachnospiraceae; genus Faecalimonas. The sequence continues at coordinate 9,559 of JAZRON010000144.1, read as the reverse complement.
AGGTCTTACTTGTGCTGGAGATTTGGCTAAATTGGGTTATGATGTGACTGTATTTGAAGCATTGCACGAACTCGGCGGTGTATTAGTATATGGTATTCCTGAATTCCGTTTGCCAAAACAAAAAGTAGTGGCAAAAGAAATCGATAAAGTAAAAGAACTTGGCGTTAAATTCGAAACAAACGTGGTCATCGGTAAATCTACAACCATTGACCAATTAATCGAAGAAGAAGGATTTGAGGCGGTATTTATCGGTTCAGGCGCAGGTCTTCCTAAGTTTATGGGTATCCCGGGAGAGAATGCAAATGGTGTATTCTCTGCAAACGAATACTTAACAAGAAGTAATCTTATGAAAGCATTTGATGATTCTTACGACACACCAATCGCAGCTGGAACAAAAGTAGCTGTTGTGGGTGGTGGAAACGTTGCTATGGATGCGGCTAGAACAGCTCTCCGTCTTGGAGCAGAGGTACATATCGTTTACAGACGTAGTGAAGAAGAACTTCCAGCCAGAGTGGAAGAAGTTCACCATGCTAAAGAAGAAGGTATCATCTTTGATCTTTTAACAAATCCAACTGAAATCGTAGTAGATGACAATGGATATGTAAAAGGAATGAAATGTGTGAAGATGGAACTTGGGGAACCAGATGCTTCCGGAAGAAGAAGACCGGTGGTTGTGGAAGGTTCTGAGTTCGAGATGGAACTTGATACCGTGATTATGTCACTTGGTACTTCGCCAAATCCACTTATTTCTTCAACGACAGAAGGTTTGGAAGTAAATAGATGGAAATGTATCGTGGCTGATGAGAAAACAGGTAAAACAACCAAAGAAGGCGTTTATGCCGGCGGAGATGCGGTAACAGGTGCTGCAACTGTTATCTTGGCAATGGGTGCCGGTAAAGCTGGTGCAAAAGGTATTCATGAATTTTTGAGTAATAAGTAGTACTATTTAAGCGAGGGAACAAAATGTTTCCTCGTTTTTTTTAGTGTCAATTTTCTTATTATCTGATATAATAAAATATCGAGATTATTTTGCGGGAGGATTTATGTAATGCAATTAGCGCTTGTTACAGCATTAGGCGTTGGCGGAGCCACAATTATCGGTGTATTGATTGGATTTCTATTTCAAAAAGTACCACATAAATTTAATGATGCAATTTTAGGTTTTGCGGCTGGAATCATGTTAGCAGCAGCCGTTTTGGGACTCATTGTTCCATCTTTGGAGGAAGGGAGTATATGGATTACTGCGGTTGGTATTTTGATAGGCGCAGTTTTTTTGAATATTGCGGATAAAGTCACACCTCATTTGCATCATATTACAGGTGTTGGAGAGGAACCTCACGCAGAAAGTCAAAGGAACTTAGATAAAGTCATGCTATTTGTTATGGCGATTGCGATACATAATTTACCGGAGGGGATTGCTGCCGGAGTTGGCTTTGGAAGTGAAAATGTAGGAAATGCTATTACTGTTGCGTTAGGTATTGCACTTCAGAATATACCTGAGGGTATGGTGATTGTATCGCCACTAATACTAGCAGGTATTAAAAAGCGCAGAGTCTTTGTAATTGCCGCTTTTACGGGAATTATTGAGGTGGTCGGCACAATGATAGGGTTCTTTGCAGTTTCTCTTGCTACGGCGATTTTACCGTTTGCCTTGGCGTTTGCAGGCGGAACCATGATTTATGTAATCAGTGATGAGATGATACCGGAAACCCATAGCCACGGATATGAAAGAATGGCAACATATTCCTTGCTTTTTGGATTTATTACAATGCTAATTATGGATTTTTATATAGGATAGAGAAGAATGAGAATTACATTAATAACAGTTGGTAAAATCAAAGAAAAATATTTGAAAGATGCAATTGCAGAATATGCAAAGCGTCTAAGTAAGTATTGCAAACTTGAAATTGTAGAAGTGGCAGACGAAAAAACACCTGATAATGCCAGTGAGGTTGTAGAACATGCCATACGTGCAAAAGAAGCAGAGCGTATTTTGAAATATGTGAAAGAAGACGCATATGTAATCACCCTTGAAATCAACGGAAAACAGCTTGGTTCGGAAGAATTGGCAGAAAAAATCGACAAGTTGGGAGTACAAGGCACCAGTCATATTATCTTTGTTATTGGTGGCTCTATTGGACTAGGAGAAGAAGTTCTGAAAAAGTCTGATTTTGCACTGAGTTTCTCAAAGATGACCTTTCCTCATCAATTGATGCGAGTGATTTTACTGGAGCAGGTATATCGAAGTTATCGTATTATAAGTGGAGAACCATATCATAAATAATAGGAGGTGCAACGTGAAAAGAAAAGTTGTTGTATTAGGTGGGGGAACCGGTTCCTCTACATTGCTTCGTGGGTTAAAGGAATTCCCTTTGGATTTAACAGCCATCGTATCTGTTTGCGATGATGGCAAAAGTACGGGGATTTTAAGAGAAGAATTTAACATTCCGGCAGTGGGAGATATAAGACGAGTGTTAGTTGCTTTATCCGAAACAGAACCATTGGTAATGGAACTTTTTAACTATCGTTTTAAAACAACCAGTGATTTAGACGGACACACGGTTGGAAACTTACTTCTTACAGCATCATCAGGAATCACCGGCAATCTTTCTGATGGGATAGAGGCACTTAGTAAAGTGTTTAATTTAAAGGGAAAAGTAGTGCCTTTGACAGAGGATAATGTTGTGCTATTAGGAGAAATGGAAGATGGAAGCATTGTAGAAGGAGAGCATAATATTACAGTCAACACTAATAAGATTAAACGTGTTTTTTATAAAGAAGAACCGGTGCCTACAAATGAGGCAGTAAGGGCAATTGAAGAAGCGGACCTGATCCTGCTTAGCATGGGAAGTCTTTTTACCAGTATTATTCCAAATCTTATTTGTGAAGAAATTGTACGAGCGATAGATCACAGTCGTGGTAAAATTATGTACGTATGCAATATGGTAACTCAGCCGGGTGAAACAGATGGATTTAAGGTGTCAGATCATGTCAAATTGTTGAATCAATATTTAGGAGAGCGCAAGATAGATGTTGTTATAGCTAATAATGGTGAAATTGATGAAGAAATGGCAAAACGTTACGAATCTTTAGAACAAAAAGATGCAGTAGAACTAGATATAATTGAGACCAAAACACTAGTAAATGAACTAATATCCGATGATTATGTGACTGTAAAGAACAATCTTCTTCGTCATAATGTAATGAAGCTTAGTATGCATATCTTTGGATATCTGTTAGAAAAATAAAATAACAATACTAAAAGCCGATACCAGTTTTATAAGGTATCGGCTTTTATGTTTGTTTGAAAAAATCAGCAATTAGAATTTAATTTCGCGTCCTTCTTTTTTCCATTCCATAAATTCTGCAGTAGCAGCGAAGATAACATCACCGGATGAGTTGATTGCTGTTTCAAGAGAGTCTTGAATAATTCCAATAATGAATCCAACACCAACAACCTGCATTGCAATATCGTTTCCAATTCCGAATAAAGAACAAGCCATTGGAATCAGGAGTAATGAACCACCGGCAACACCTGAAGCACCACATGCACCTAAAGTAGCAAGGATACTTAAAATGATTGCTGTCGGGAAGTCGACAGTGATTCCCATTGTGTGAGCAGCGGCAAGTGTCATTACAGTAATTGTAATGGCAGCACCGTCCATGTTGATGGTTGCTCCAAGTGGAATCGATACAGAGTAAATATTTTTGTCTAATCCTAGTTTTTCGCAAAGTGTCATATTCACCGGAATGTTGGCTGCAGAACTACGTGTAAAGAATGCAGTAAGACCGCTTTCTTTGAAACAACGAAGAACCAATGGATATGGATTGCGTTTTAAACAAATAAACACGATAAATGGGTCAATGATAAGTGCCATAACTAACATACAACCTACTAATACTGCTAAGAGTTTTCCGTAGTCAGCAAAAATATCAAGACCTTCTGTAGCTACTGAATTATATACAAGACCAAGAATACCGAATGGTGCAAGATTGATAATCCATTTTACTGATTGAGAAACTGCATCTGAGAATGCCTGTAAGGATTCTTTTGTGTGGTCTGATGCAAGTTTTTTCAGTGCAATACCGAAGATGATTGCCCAAGTTAAAATACCTACATAGTTTGCATTTGCAATAGAAGCCACAGGGTTTGCAACCATGTTGTTCAAAAGGTTTTGCAATACTTCAACAATACCTGTAGGTGCAGCCTGAGATACTGCATCAGTCAGACTAATAGTAACTGGGAAAAGAAAACTACCGATAACAGCAATAAAAGCTGCTAAAAATGTACTTAGCATATAGAGAAATACAACCGTACGGAATGTTTTTCCTGTGTTTGTTCCACCTTTTGCCAATGCAAGTGAACTTGTTACTAAAATAAATACCAAAATTGGTGCAACTGCTTTTAATAATCCAACAAAGATGTTTCCAAGGATCGCAATTGCAGAAGCTTTTGGTGCTGCAACTCCAAGAATCACACCGATTACTAAGCCGATGAAAATTCTAAGAATGAGGCTAAGTTGATTCCATTTGTTTAAGAATTGTTTCATAAGTTTTTCTCCTTCGTTTAAGATTTCTAAGTTTAGGTAAATTATACCACTTTTTAAAGAAAAGAAAAATGTTTTTTATCATTTACATTATATATATTTCTGTGCTATAATCATTTTACGCGTTGACGCTTTAAAGCGCAAAATTACAAGCAAGAGAGAGGTTATACATAATGCCGATTACAGAAATTTTAGAGCGTAATTGTAAATTATACGGAGATGATGTCTGCTTAGTGGAAGTCAATCCGGAAATCAAAGAAAATAGAAGAGTAACATGGAAGGAATATGAACTCATTGAATCCAATTCACCTTCTTATTATCGAAGAGAAATCACATGGAATGTGTTCAACGAAAAGGCTAATCGTTTTGCAAATCTTTTGATTCAAAGAGGAATCAAAAAAGGAGATAAGGTGGCCATTTTACTTATGAACTGTTTGGAGTGGCTTCCAATTTATTTTGGAATATTAAAAACTGGTGCATTGGCGGTTCCATTAAATTTTCGTTATTCTGCAGATGAGATTAAATATTGTGTGGAACTGGCAGAAGCAGACGTATTAGTGTTTGGGCCTGAATTTATTGGCCGTGTAGAAGAGATTGCAGACGAGATTATGGAAAATCGTTTGCTATTTTACGTTGGACAACATACTCCGATTTATGCAGAGGACTATTTGTCCCAAACTATGAATTGTTCCAGTCAGTCACCGATGATTCGTATTAATGATGAAGATGATGCAGCGATTTATTTTTCATCAGGAACAACCGGGTTTCCAAAGGCGATTTTGCATAACCATACGAGCCTCATGCACGCATGTAAAGTAGAACAGAACCATCATAGCACCACAAAAGAAGACGTGTTTTTGTGTATTCCACCGTTATATCACACCGGTGCAAAGATGCATTGGTTTGGTAGCTTTTTAGAAGGTGGAAAAGCGATTCTTTTAAAAGGAACAAAACCGGAAACCATTATCAGAACGGTTTCAGAAGAAAAATGTTCTTTGGTATGGCTTTTGGTTCCGTGGGCGCAAGAAATCTTGGATGCGCTTGACCGTGGTGATATAAAATTGGAAGATTATGAATTAGTTCAGTGGAGACTGATGCATATAGGGGCACAGCCGGTTCCACCAAGTCTTATCAAACGTTGGCAGGCATATTTCCCAAATCATCAATACGATACAAATTATGGTTTAAGTGAATCTATTGGACCGGGATGTGTACATCTTGGAGTAGAAAATGTACATAAAGTGGGTGCAATTGGAAAAGCCGGATACGGATGGCAAACGAAAATTGTGGATGAAAACAGAGAAACTGTTCCAAAAGGAGAAGTGGGAGAACTTGCAGTCTTTGGTCCTGGTGTCATGACATGTTATTACCGTGATGAGAAGGCAACTGCTGAAGTAATGGATAAAGAAGGCTGGCTATATACAGGAGATATGGCACAGGAAGATGCAGATGGATTTATCTATCTGGTTGACCGTAAGAAAGATGTTATTATCAGTGGTGGCGAAAACTTGTATCCTGTTCAGATTGAAGATTTTATACGTGAACATGATGCAGTAAAAGACGTTGCGGTGATCGGACTTCCTGATAAACGTCTTGGCGAGATTGCGGCTGCAATTATCGAGATTAAACAGGGGTATGACTGTACGGAAGAAGATATCGAGAAATTCTGCTTGAAATTACCTCGATATAAGAGACCAAAGCAAATTATTTTTGCTGATATACCACGTAATCCAACCGGTAAGATTGAAAAACCAAAATTACGTAAAATGTACTGTGGTGAAAGTGTTGTTGCATTGCAGAATCGTTCATAATGATATATACAACGGAGATTGTTTTTAAACAACCTCCGTTGTTTTTTTGAAATTGTTACTATTCAGTCAAGAAGCTTGAATACGTTACGATTATGGAAATATGTACCTGTTGAATCGGGATACAAATCCAAATACAATAGAGAAAGATGTTCAATTTAAAAGGAGACTAGGAGAAAATGAAGCAAAAAATAACAGAACAAAGGATTTCATGGTATAGTTTTGCCTTTATTGTATTTGGCGGAGTTTGGGGATTTGGAAACGTAATAAATGGTTTTTCAGAATATGGTGGACTGAAAGCAATTATTCCTTGGATGATAATATTTGCAATTTATTTTATTCCATATGCGCTGATGGTAGGGGAACTGGGGTCTGCATTTAAAAACGAAGCAGGTGGCGTAAGTTCTTGGATTAGACAAACAATTGGACCTACAGCTGCTTATTACGCAGGATGGACCTATTGGATCGTGCATATGCCATACATTTCACAGAAACCGAGCGCTGCAGTGGTTGCCGCAAGTTGGGCGATTTTTCAGGATAAGAGAGCAAGCGAAATGAGTACTTTAATCATGCAGTTGATATGTCTTGTTATCTTTGTTGTGGCACTTATGGCAGCTTCTAAAGGGATATCTATTATTAAAAAACTGGCAACATTAGCAGGATCGGCTATGTTTGTGATGTCAATTTTATACATTATACTTATGATGGCGGCACCAGCAATTACAGATGCATCTTTATTGAATGTGAAATGGTCATGGAGTACCTTTATGCCAACTTTTGATTTAAAATTTTTTACAGGATTATCTATTTTGGTTTTAGCGGTAGGTGGATGTGAAAAGGTTTCGCCTTATGTAAATAAAATGAAAGAACCGGCCAAGGATTTTCCGAAAGGAATGATTTCATTGGCTGTTATGGTTGCTATATGTGCTATTTTAGGAACCATATCTATGGGGATGATGTTTGACTCCAATCATATTCCGGAAGATTTGATGACAAATGGAGCCTATTATGCATTCCAAAAGCTGGGGGACTATTATGGCCTTGGTAATTTATTTGTAATCTTATATGCGCTCACCAATCTGGTTTCTCAAATTTCTGTATTGGTAATTTCCATTGATGCACCTCTTTGCATGCTTCTTGGAAATGCAGATGAGAGATTTATTCCGAAGGCTTTGTTTAAGCAAAACAAATATGGTGCATATGTAAATGGCCATAAAATGATAGCGGTGATAGTAGGTGTCTTAATTATTGTGCCTGCATTTGGAATTCGTAATGTAGATGCATTGGTAAAATGGCTTGTGAAGTTAAATTCAGTCTGTATGCCACTTCGTTATCTGTGGGTATTTGTGGCATATATAGCATTAAAAAAATCTGCAGACAAGTTTCCGTCAGCATACTATTTCACGAAAAGGAAAGTGTTTGGAATTGGATTTGCTGTATGGTGTTTTGTGTTTACGCTATTTGCTTGCATTGGAGGTATTTATTCTGAAGATAGATTTCAATTGATGATGAATATTATAACTCCGGTTGTATTCGTGCTACTTGGCTTGATTCTACCGGCAGTTGCAAAAAAGGGACGTAGTAAAAGCTAAATTTACTACGTCCCTTTTTGATTAATTAAGATTATCAACGATATCGCGAGGTATTAGAGCGGATGCATATCGGAAGCCGTCAGGCGTTGCAAATGAAACATTTACATCATAGTATTGGCTCCAATCGTATTTGCCATAAGACCCTGTTTTATAAAACTGATCTGTAATTATAAGATGTTCCTTTAAGGATATTATTTTGTCATAATCGGATATGGTAAGTGGTGCATCTTCACAATAGATTTCCAAGGAATATATCTCATATTTATCGATGATAGATTGTGTCAGTGGGCCATATTCCTTACTGTGTTCGTGAGCCTGCATATATTTTTCCAAAAGTGCAATGGTTTGCGTAAAACTTGAATATACAGGGCATGAATCACTACTATACCTTGAATTATACTCGTTTCGGATCGTAAAATTACCAACAATAGGGTCTGCGAGTGATTCGGAGAAGGTAAAAGGAGTAAACTCTGCAATATAAGTTTCAAAAAGATGTTCTTTTTCTTCTTCAGTCATATAGAGTGAAATATCATAGATTCCATCACTCCAATCGATATAATTGATTTCTTTCCAATCTGCTTTATATAGTGGACAAATATCATCTTTGTATTCTTTGGTTGCAAATATTGTATCATAAAGTTTAATGTTCGCAGCAACACTCATAAAATATTGACGGCATTTTGTTGTGCCGTTTTTAAAACGATATTCTACGTAGAGCCATTGTTTTTGGTCGATCCTTTTTGAAAGTTCCATAATTTGAGTGGAAGAACTCAAGGTCATTTTCATCATAGCATCTTCGTGAGCAGTCATGTCTACGGCAATATCTTGTTCAATAATATTTTGAATTAATTGGTAAGTGTCATCCAAATATTCTCCGGATATTCCATCATTTGTTTCAAGTTTAGAGTCGTACATATCGTTTTGAATTACGATTGCCTCTAATTCATCAAGTTCCGGCATATAAGAATCATATCCAAATAGGTCAAACCAGAAAATGGACGCAATTCCAAGAGCGGCAACGATACAGCCAATCATTTGCTTTTTGTGAGACCATAGGCCTCGAATATCAAACTGGAAAATACTTTCGATAATTCCATGTAGCAGAATGGTTCCGGCTACAAATCCAAATATCATCCAAATGATATTTCCTGCAGAAGAAACCTGACTTAAATACAAACCAATGTAGAGCGCTAGGGGAACAACAATCAGTACCCGTATGATGGAATTACATTTGGTAAATGCCATTGCCCGTCCGGCAGATTCGGATGGTCGTTTTTGGTAAAGTACATAGGAGAGGATGCCGGCCAGAAAAATCATAACCAGGATGAAAATAAAGTCTGTCGTGTGTACGCTCGGATTCCAATCTTTGTAATTTGTATGAATCAATTTATATACAAGTCCGATTGGAGAAAAATAGTTTAAGTAGTGTAATTTACCATTGTCATTTAAAAAAGTCTTAAAATATACCGCAGCATAGGTAGGGTAGATGTATCGCAGTAAAACAGGTGCATATGCTGAAAACACACCGAAACCGAAGAGTGCGATAACCGGATGTCCTGTCATAATCATGGCCAAAATTCCAAAGAATAATATGGCCAAGAAAATCAGTACC
>JAZRON010000143.1:0-21709 GCA_045648725.1 Faecalimonas sp. | reverse complement strand
GGATATACCGTATCCATTTGCGACTTTTCTGCCTCTGTTGCATACTTGGAAGTTGCATTTACCTTCACATAGTAAATGGCTATGTTCATAACTCCCATCAGCATGGCAACTGCAAAAAACAGTAATATGAGAGAGCCTTTTTCTGAATAATTATCAACTACTCCTGATACACCATAGTGAATCGGTATCACATCAGGAATCTTGCCCCAAAAGACAATGGGCAAAACAAGAGTGAGTATTCCAATTATCAAGGTAACACGATGTATTATTTTACATATTTTAAGTAGTTTTTCTTTTTTCATACATCTCACCTTTTTATTTTGTCAACTCTGTAATCATCATGGCATCTCCAAATGAGAAAAACCGATATCTTTCCTTAATTGCCTGCTGATATGCTGACAGCACATGCTCTCGTCCGGCAAGCGCCGACACAAGCATCACAAGTGTTGACTCCGGCAAATGGAAATTCGTAATCAGGTTATCCAATATTTTAAACTTGTATCCCGGATAAATAAATATCTCTGTCCAGCCACTAGTTGCTCGTAACCTTCCATTTTCATCTGCTGCAGATTCAATTGTCCTACAACTTGTAGTACCAACACATATAACCTTCTTACCGCTATCTTTTGCACTGTTAATCTTCTCTGCAGCCTCTTCGTCTATTTGATAGAATTCCGAGTGCATATGATGCTCCAATATATTGTCCACCTTCACAGGCCTAAATGTTCCAAGTCCCACATGCAATGTTACTCTAGCAATCTTCACGCCTTTCTCTTCAATTTTTTGAAGCAATTCCGGTGTAAAATGAAGCCCAGCTGTCGGTGCCGCTGCAGAACCTGTATGCTTAGCATACACTGTCTGATAACGATTCTTATCTTCTAATTGATGTGTAATATATGGCGGCAATGGCATCTGACCAAGCTGGTCTAAGATTTCTTCAAAAATCCCCTGATATTCAAATCGAATTAGGCGATTGCCCTCTTCCACAATATCCACTACTTCGCCAACTAATAGCCCCTCGCCAAAACTGATTCTAGTTCCAATCTTTGCTTTCTTTCCAGGTCTCACTAAAGTTTCCCAAGTATCATTTTCCATACGTTTCAAAAGCAATACTTCTATCTTAGCTTCTGTACCCACACGGGAACCAAAGAGTCTGGCCGGAATCACCTTTGTATCGTTGATAACAAGGCAATCCCCTTCTTCCAGATAATCTATAACATCGCGGAACACGTGATGCTCCACTTCACCTGTATTTTTATCTAACACCAGAAGTTTTGAGCTAGAACGGTCCTCTAAAGGATCCTGCGCAATCAATTCTTCTGGTAGGTCAAAGTAAAAATCTTCTTTTTTCATTGCAAAATTCCTTTCAAAAATTATGTCTTATTCATTATATCTGCTTTTTAAAGAAAAGGCTACAGGAAATAATATTTTATAAGCATTTCAACAAATGCAGAATCTAATGGTTGATCCTTTGTTTCATATGTTGTAATCAATTGAATAGATGGGAATATTTCATTGACCATATAGAGTCGTAATTTGGAAAGTGCTTTTGCAGAATATGAAGCATTGTCCATCATTCCAAAATGTTCCCAATAATAGTATTGCTTAGTATATGGATGCCGAATTGTAAAATCTGGAAACACCGTGGATTCTCCCAATTGTAACGCACACTCATAACGGAATGGAATCTGATACATATGTAAAAGCATAGTTATAATTGCTTCGGATTTTGAACGTACCAAAATTCCCGAACTGGTTTTATGTACCAGTTGCTCCTGGCAAACAGGATTTCTCGTATACGGAGTTTCCATCCATTCTTTAAGTTCTTGCGATTCTGGACTACCAAAAGGCAAGAGCAGTTCAGCATATTCGGGAATTTCATAAAGTTGTTCTGCTTGACTCTCGGATTCACATTGTTGCAAATACATTTGAATCGCGGCTTGTTCTTTGATTAATTCATCTTCCTTTAAACATAAATATTTTTTCATAGCAAGCTGTTCTGCCAATTTTCGATTTTTCTTAGGAATATAAGTGATGTGATGACCATCACTTTGATGCCACTTGGTATAATTACCGTTGTGTACACAGATAAGTTTCCCTTTGGGAAGCTCACAGATTTTATTTTGGATGGACTCGATTTCTTTTTCCAGATATTGTTGTTCTGCAATCATTTTACTCTTAAGCGTAAATTTCAACCTCCTTAATATTTCGTTGACACTAATCGAACTATCAAACAATTCGCCTGTGCAGAAGCATAGACACCAATGTCAATGTTCATTCATTTCTTTTATTGAGTTACAAATATGGATTTCTTTAAATGGAACATTTGTTGAAATAAGATTTGCCTTTTATGAAAGGTGATTTTAAATATATCACTTTTAATAGAAATGTCAAGCCTATTTTCTGTTTGACATTATTCCCTACGAGGTTGCTCCTGGTTAGCTATTGCTTCCCACTGTGTTGATCCTGGTTCTCAGTTAACAAACTTAAAGTGATTTTGGACATTAAAGGGATAATTTTTCTTTCTAATATCCAAAATATTTTTAAGAGAATTGATTTTTCCTGTTTTCACATACATAATTCGATGAATTGGACATTTTAAATATTAAAGGAGGGACAAATGTCCAACTTTCATATTAATTTGGGCATCAGCATCTCATATATATATTCAGATGTCCAAATTAATCAGATTATCTTGAAATATTAGCTTCTATGAGGAGCTCTTGGCTATGTTTTGGACATATTATATTAAATTCACCTATTGTATGTCCAAAAACAACAATTCAAGTTAAGTCCTTGGAGATTTACTATATAAAAAAATAAAAGTTCACGAAAAAACAATAATTCATATTTAATCCTTGAGGGTTACTTCCTAAAGAATAAAAAATGCAAGGTACAAATCAAAGTACCTTGCATTTTTGACTTTATAAACAAACTACATTTCCGGAATCTCTGGTAATCCTGCCAATCCTTTTTCGATTTCTTCGTCTGTAGGAATGTAATCTGCCATCACCCCGTTGTTGAACTTTTCATAAGCATACATATCAAAGTATCCAGTTCCGGTAAGACCAAAGAGAATGGTTTTTTCTTCGCCTGTTTCTTTGCATTTCAAAGCTTCATCAATAGCAACCTTGATTGCATGGCTACTTTCCGGTGCAGGAAGAATACCTTCCACACGTGCGAATTGTACAGCGGCTTCAAAAACAGAAGTCTGTTCTACGCTTCTTGCTTCCATATATCCATCTGCCAATAACTGTGAAAGAATTGGATTCATACCATGGTAGCGAAGGCCTCCGGCATGGCTAGCAGAAGGAATGAAGTTGCTTCCAAGTGTGTACATCTTAGCAAGTGGACAAATCATTCCGGTATCGCAGAAATCATATGCAAATTGTCCGCGAGTAAGTGTCGGGCAAGATGATGGTTCAACTGCAATGAATTGATAGTCAGCTTCTCCACGAAGTTTTTCGCCCATAAATGGTGCGATAAGACCACCAAGGTTGGAACCGCCTCCGGCACAACCAATAATTATGTCTGGTTTCACACCGTATTTATCCATAGCTGCTTTTGCTTCCAGTCCGATGATTGTCTGGTGGAGGAGTACTTGATTTAAGGTACTACCAAGTACATAGCGGTAATCTGGATTTGCACCTGCGGCTTCCACAGCCTCAGAAATTGCACAACCAAGGCTTCCGCTTGTGCCAGGATGTCTCTCTAAAATTTTTCTTCCCACTTCCGTCTCAGTGGATGGAGATGGTGTTACGTTTGCTCCATATGTACGCATTACTTCGCGTCTAAAAGGTTTTTGTTCATAAGAACATTTTACCATATATACTTTACAATCCAAATCAAGGTAAGAGCATGCCATAGAAAGAGCAGTACCCCACTGTCCGGCACCAGTTTCTGTCGTCACTCCTTTTAAACCTTGATTCTTCGCATAATAGGCTTGTGCGATTGCAGAGTTCAGCTTGTGGCTTCCGCTGGTGTTGTTACCTTCAAATTTGTAATAAATCTTTGCAGGTGTTTGTAGTTTTTCTTCCAAACAATAAGCTCGAACCAGTGGAGCCGGACGATACATTTTATAAAAGTCCGAAATCTCCTGTGGAATGTCGATGTAAGGAGTTGTGTCATCTAATTCTTGTTTCACTAATTCCTCACAGAACACTTCGCTCAGTTCTTCTGCCGTAATTGGCTGGAAGGTTTCAGGGTTTAAAAGAGGAGCCGGTTTATTCGTCATATCTGCGCGAACATTGTACCACTGTTTAGGCATCTCGTTTTCTTCTAAATAGATTTTGTACGGTATTGTTTTGTCGCTCATAAGCTACCTCCTTCTTTATAATATGTGTCTTTTAAAAATATATCCCCACTTTAGCACGTTAAAAGAATAGTGTCAAGCAAAGTGGAGAAAAAGAATGTGAATCTTATGAGAATATTTAGAGGAAGTGTCCGAAATGAATATACAATTCAGAAAATTCCAAATAAAAATTTGTATAAATTCTATAAATAAGTTGCTAAATTCAAAAAACTTTAGTACAATATTCGTATGTGAAACTAGAAACAAGGAGGCACACGAATATGAAAGTGTACAGAACGGATGAAATTAGAAACGTTGTATTATTAGGACATGGAGGATGCGGAAAAACTAGCTTAGTTGAAGCGATGGCATTTGTATCAGGCGCAACTAACAGAATGGGAAAAGTAGCTGACGGAAATACCATCAGCGATTTCGATAAAGAAGAACAAAAACGTAAATTTTCTCTTAGTACAAGTTTAATCCCGATCGAATGGGAAAAAGCAAAAATCAACATTTTAGATACACCTGGTTATTTTGACTTTGTGGGTGAAGTGGAAGAAGCAGTGAGCGCAGCAGATGCGGCAGTTATCGTGGTTTCAGGTAAAGCAGGCGTGGAAGTAGGAACGGAAAAAGCTTGGGAATTATGTGAAAAGTATAAACTGCCTAGAATGGTATATGTTACAGAGATGGACGTGGACGATGCAAGTTTCCGTCAGGTTGTGGAAGATTTGACAGCAATGTACGGAAAACGAATTGCGCCACATTTCCAACCAATTCGTGAAAATGAAAAATTAGTAGGTTATGTAAATGTTATTAAAAACGCAGGTAGAAGATATACAGGTGTCGGACAAAGAGAAGAATGTGAAATCCCGGATTACTGTCTTCCAAACCTGGAAATCTGCCGTGAAGCATTATTAGAAGCAGTTGCTGAAACAAGTGAAGATTTCATGGACAGATATTTTGCAGGAGAAGAATTCTCAGTAGAAGAAATCCGTGCAGCTATGCGTACATCTGTAACAGATGGAAGTATTGTACCGGTTGCTATGGGATCTAACACAGAGGCACAGGGTGTTGCGAATTTATTATCTGATATTGTTCGTTTCTTCCCAAGCCCAGACAAAAAAGAATGTGCCGGTTTTAACCGCAAGACAAATGCTATCTTTGAAGCGAATTATGACTTTGCAAAATCTAAGAGCGCATATGTATTTAAGACAATGGTTGACCCATTTATCGGAAAATATTCTTTCCTTAAAGTTTGTTCAGGTGTATTAAAGAGCGACGATACTCTTTACAATGCAACAACAGATGAAGAAGAAAAAATCGGAAAATTATATACTATGGTTGGAAATAAACCAGTAGAAGTGCCAGAACTCCATGCAGGTGATATTGGTGCTGTTGCAAAATTAAACGTAAAAACAGGTGACACTCTTTCTACAAAGAATACACAGGTTATGTTCGCAAAGACAGAGTACTCAAAACCATATACATATATGAAATATGTTGTAAAAGCAAAAGGTGATGAAGATAAGGTTTCTCAAGCACTTGGAAGAATGATGTCAGAAGATGTGACACTGAAAGTGGTTAATGACAGTGAAAACCGTCAATCTTTAATCTACGGTATGGGCGACCAACATTTAGAGGTAGTTGTAAGCAAATTGGCAGCGCGTTATAAAGTTGCAGTTGATTTGGAGACACCAAAGGTTGCATTCCGTGAAACAATCCGCAAAAATTCTGATGTGGATACAAAATATAAGAAACAATCAGGCGGACATGGTCAATATGGACACGTTAAGATGAAATTTGAACCTTCAGGGGATTTAGAAACACCATATGTATTCGAGCAAATCGTAGTTGGTGGGGCAGTTCCAAAGAATTACTTCCCGGCAGTAGAAAAAGGTTTACAGGAATCTGTAGTGAAAGGTCCTTTGGCTGGATATCCGGTAGTAGGTGTAAAAGCTGTATTGTATGATGGTTCATACCATCCGGTTGACTCTTCGGAAATGGCATTTAAGACTGCTACAATTCAAGCATTCAAGAAAGGTGTTATGGAAGCGAGTCCGGTATTATTAGAACCAATTGCAAATATTAAAGTGACGGTACCTGATGAATATACAGGTGATGTAATGGGGGATTTGAATAAACGACGCGGTCGTGTTCTTGGTATGACACCAATTGCCGGCGGAAAACAAATTATCGAAGCAGATATTCCAATGACAGGTGTATTTGGATACTGTACAGTACTTCGTTCTATGACAGGTGGTCGTGGCGTTTACGAATATGAATTTGTTCGTTATGAGCAAGCACCATCAGACGTACAAGAAAAAGAAATTGCAAATCGTGCAAAAGAAGAAGCATAAATTACTCAAAAAAGAGCATGGTAAAAACCATGCTCTTATGCTTGTACATTATATATAAAAGTGCTATAATTTCTCCAATGCCATAGAGCAATTTAAAGAAAACAGAGGAAATGAAGAAATGAAGATTGTAATTATTGGAGATGGAAAAGTTGGATACAAACTTGCAAAACAACTCTCTGAAGAAAATTATAATGTGGTTTTAATTGATAATAATGAGGAAAAACTAAAGGAAACGATTAATAAATTAGACGTCACCTGTGTTACCGGTGATGGTGTCAGCGCGGATGTGCAGAGGGAGGCAGGTGTTCCGGAAGCAGATTTGGTGATTGCCTGTGCCTCCACAGATGAACTGAATATGCTCAGCTGTTTGATTGCAAAACGTACAGGTGCAAGGAATACTATTGCCAGAGTGCGAAATCCTATTTATTATCAGCAGATTGATATATTAAAAGAAGATTTACATTTGAGCATGGCTATTAATCCGGAGCTTGCCGTTGCAAACGAGATTTCAAGAGTGCTTATTTTCCCATCGGCAAGCAAGGTGGAAACCTTTGTAAAGGGAAGAGTGGAATTAGTGGAAGTTGCTCTTCGAGAAGGGAATCCGATTATCGGGATGAGCTTGGCTGAAGTGTATAAGAAATTTCAGATTAAGATATTGGTGTGTGCGGTTCAGCGTGGAAAAGAAGTATTTATTCCAGATGGAGCATTTGTTCCAGAATTGGGTGACAAGCTTCATATTGCGGCCACACACAAGCAATTGGAGTTTCTATTCCATGCATTAGGCACTAGAAAAAAGAAGATTCGAAAAGTAATCATTGGCGGTGGAGGTCGAGTTGGCTTTTATCTGGCAAAAAAACTATGCTCCATGGGTATGGAAGTGAAGGTGATTGAGCAGAATCGTAAGAAATGTGAAAATCTTTGCGAGCAATTACCAAATGTAACGGTGATTCATGGAGATGCAACAGATCATGAACTGTTATTAGAAGAAGGTATTCAAGTGGCGGATGCATTTGTTGCATTGACTAGCATGGATGAGGAGAATATTATTGCAGGTTTGTTTGCGAAAGCTCAGGGTGTTCATAAGATTATCGCAAAAGTAAATGAAGATTCCAGAGCTGAGATGGTAGAATCTTTGGGATTGGATAGTCTTGTTTCGGCAAAAACTGCAACAGCAGATGCAATTATCAGTTATGTACGTGCAAGACAAAATTCTTACTCAAATGCAAATGTGGAAACTATGTATCGTCTTGTGGATGACAGAGTAGAAGCCTTAGAATTTTTGATTAAAGAAGATGCTTATTATACTAATGTTCCCCTTAAGGACTTGCCGACCAAACCGAACAATCTAATTGCATGTATTGCAAGAAAACGCCAGATTATTATACCTAGTGGTAATGATTCGCTCCAAAAAGGTGATAGCGTGGTTGTGGTAACGCGAGATAAGAAAGTACAAGATATCCGAGATATCCTAGAGTAGAGGTGCATAATGAATACTAAGATGATAACTTATATACTCGGACGTATGCTAGGAGTGGAAGCACTCGTACTCTTGGTTCCGGCTCTGGTTGCAGGGATTTACGGTGAAAGTGTATCTCCATTTTTGATTACAGGTGCCGGACTTATGGTGCTTGCGATTTTGACGGGAAGAAGGAAACCTCAGAATTCTACTATATATGGTAAAGAAGGATTTATCATTATCGCATGTGCGTGGATTTTGTGGTCTGTATTTGGTGCCATTCCGTTTTGTATTTCAGGTGCCATTCCATCTTATGTGGATGCCCTTTTTGAAACAGTGTCGGGATTTACCACAACAGGTTCCACAATTTTGACGGACATTGCTTCCATGCCAAAAGGTATGAATTTTTGGCGTTGTCTGACCCATTGGATTGGTGGTATGGGTGTGCTCGTATTTGTTATGGTAATTGTCTCATTGGAGGACAAAAACTCCATGCATTTAATTCGAGCAGAAGTTCCTGGACCTGAGAAGGATAAATTGGTTCCTCGGGCAAGAAAATCAGCGAGAATACTATATAGCATGTATTTTGGTCTGACCCTTGCAGAAGTTATATTTTTAAAATTGGGTGGCATGGATTGGTACGATAGTATTATTCATTCGTTCAGTACAGCAGGAACGGGAGGTTTTAATAACCGCAACAACAGTGTGGCTTTTTACGACAGTGCATATATTGATGGTGTGATTACCACATTTATGATTCTGTTTGGAATAAACTTCAATATGTATTATTTCTTGCTTTTGAAGAAGGTGAAGATCGTATTCAAAAACGAAGAATTAAGAGCATATCTGGGAATTATTGCGGCGACTACACTTGCTATTACGGTTAATATTCTTCACATTTACGAAGAACCATTAAAAGCATTTCGATATGCAATATTTCAAGTGTCGGCGGTTATTACAACAACAGGTTTTGCAACAGCAGATTTCAACTTGTGGCCGGAATTTTCAAAATGCATCTTGTTGGCCCTTATGGTAGTAGGGGCCTGCGCAGGCTCCACCGGCGGTGGTATGAAAGTGTCTCGTGTTATGATTCTGTTAAAGAGCATTAAAAGGGACTTAAAACAGATTGTCCATCCGAAATCTGTAAATGTTGTAAAGATAAACAATAAGAAAATCAGTGAAGAAACAGTGCATGATACGTTTATTTACTTAATCGCGTATGTCATGATTGTCATTCTGTCTGTTTTACTTGTTTCCATCAATAACTTTGATTTTGCCACAACATTCAGTGGTGTTTTAACTACCATTAATAATATTGGTCCAGGAATTGCAGCAGTCGGTCCGGTTGAAAACTTTGCTGCATTTTCACCATTATCAAAAATTGTATTTTGTTTAGATATGCTAATTGGAAGACTTGAAATATTCCCATTTTTGGTATTGTTTTCACCAGATTTGTGGAGAAGGAAATTCTAGAAAAGGAGAGAGTCTATGAAAAAGACAAGTATAAAGATAATAGGTGCGCTGATTATTTTGCTTGTGGCTGCACTTTATTATTATGTGACACTACCAGCTATTAATATCCATTCGGCGGATTTTTGGTTTTTCCTGATGGTGCTGGTGGTTGTGGTATTGGTTTATTACATTATTAAGAAACGCCTTGGATTGGCAGAAATAAAACTGTCAAAAGGTGTGAAAGTGATTGTGGGTGTGTTGATAATAATTGTGGCTGTGTATATGATAGGCTCTTTGTTATCCTCACCAATTATCAATGCGAGGAAATATCAGCAGCTTCTAAAGGTGGAAGAGGGAGAGTTTACAAAAGATATTCACGAATTGTCCTTTGACCAGATTCCATTGTTAGATAAGGATTCTGCCACCCTTTTAGGAAATAGAAAGATGGGAAGTATGGTGGACATGGTTTCCCAGTTTGAGGTGGATAACATTTACAGTCAAATAAATTATAATGATAAGCCGGTGCGTGTTTCACCTCTTCGTTATGCAAGCGCGATTAAATGGCTAACCAATCGGTCAGAAGGGATTCCGGCATATATTCGAATCGATATGGCTTCCCAGACAACAGAACTGGTGAAGTTAAAGGAAGGAATCAAGTATTCTACTTCTGAGTATTTCAATCGCAATATTTATCGTCATTTAAGATTCAACTATCCGACGTATATATTCAATGAATTGAGTTTTGAAATTGATGAAGAAGGTGTTCCATACTGGGTATGTCCGGTGAAGAAATTTAACATTGGATTGTTTGGCGGAGTTACTGTAGGAAGAGTGGTGCTTTGTAATGCAATCACAGGAGAAACAGTAGATTACGCAATAGAAGATGTTCCGGAGTGGATTGACCGAGCGTATTCTGCAGAGTTGTTGGTTCAGCTATATGATTATCACGGAACATTGAAGCATGGATTTATTAATAGTGTGCTTGGGCAAAAGGATTGTCTTGTGACAACAGACGGATACAATTATCTTGCCATCAATGATGACGTTTGGGTATATACCGGTGTTACTTCCATCACAGGAGACCAATCCAACGTGGGATTTGTCTTAATGAACTCCCGTACTATGGAGACAAAATTTTATGAGGTGGAAGGTGCAACAGAATACTCTGCAATGGATTCTGCAGAAGGTCAAGTGCAGAACTTGAAATATATTGCAACGTTTCCACTGCTCCTAAATATCAATGGAGAGCCGACCTATTTCATTGCGCTAAAGGACAATGCAGGTTTGGTGAAAAAATATGCTATGGTAAATGTGCAGAAATACCAAGTGGTAGGAATTGGTGATACTGTCAGTGAGTGTGAAGAGGAATACCAAAATATGCTGCTAAAAGAGGGTATTCAAGAGGCTGAAAAGGATACAAGAGAAATTCTTACACTGACTGGAAAGATTACCAAGATTGCGCAAGGTGTAATAGATGGGAATTCCCATTACTTTATTATGTTAGAAGGTTCTGAGGAAATTTTTGATATCTCTGTAGTAGATATGATTCAGATTATTAAGTATGAAGTGGGACAGGAAATTACTGTTGAGTACAAAAAAGGAGAAAGTGTAAATACTGTTTTGGCTGTTCAGTAATAAAAAAGGGAATCGCAAACGCGATTCCCTTAAATTTTCTTATTTAATTTTAGAGGTAAGTGCACTTTTCGACATTTACATCTTTTAAATCCTCTTTGTTAGCGCTGACGCTTACGAAGAATTCTACTCCGTGTTTTTTGGAAATATTGCTTAAACGATCCACAAATCTTGGAATGTTCTCCAATGCAATATCAGATTGTTTTAAAATACCATCGATAAAGATTACCTGAATATCACTGTTTGCACTGAGCATACCATAAATAAATCCTGTGTAATCATCTACGTTGCGGATAGATGGATAGTCTGCCATACAAACTGCACGAATGTCAAATGATAAACTATATGTATCGTTGTGACTGTTTTTAATAAAAATAACGTTGCCGTCACATTCCTTTACTTTTTTATTTGCCGCCTCAATCATTTGTTGAGTCTTACCGCTACCTTTTTGCCCTGTTAATAAATTTACCATGGGAATCACTCCTTTATTATGTATTTTGTTTCGGTCTATTATGAAACTATTATACATCATTAACTGAATTTGGGCAATAACATAACTGAAATTTCTGACGAATATTCTACAAAGAAAAGAGATGTGTTATAATGTACGCGAACACATGGAAAAAATATGGGAGGAAAAGATATGAAGTTAGATAAAATACATCATGTAGCAATCATTGTATCTGATTATGAGGTGTCAAAGGATTTTTATGTGAATAAACTTGGCTTTGAAATCTTGCGTGAAAACTATCGTGAGCAGAGAGATGACTATAAATTAGACTTAAAACTTGGCGATTGTGAGATTGAATTGTTTGGAATAAAAAATGCTCCAAAACGTCCAAATTATCCGGAAGCATGTGGACTCCGCCATTTGGCATTTCGTGTGGACTGCATCGAAGAAGTCATTTCGGAGCTAGCTTCCAAAGGAATTGAAACAGAACCCATTCGTATAGATGAATTCACAAATAAGAAGGCTACTTTTTTTAAAGATCCCGACGGACTTCCACTGGAACTTCACGAATAGATTGTACATAGAATATATTTTTTTGAGCATACTAAACTTGAAAAATATATTTGGAGGTACAAAATGGGACAGTTATCAGAAAAAGAATTATCTTTATTATGTGATTTGCTTGCAGATGAACAGTTGCTTACAAAAAAATTTAAAATGCTTGCATCTCAAACACAAGACACAGAAATCAAGCAAAAATTTGAACGCATTTCAGAACAACATCAAGGGCATTTTAATGCGTTATATGCCCATTTGAAGTAGGAGGTAGCATATGCAGCAATATTCAGATAAAGAAATTTTAGGTGATGGTTTATCGGCAGAAAAGGCAACAACAAGCTTATTTAATGTGGCATCTACAGAATGTGTACATGATAATGTACGAAATACAATGTTGAAAATTTTGGAACAAGAACACAGCATTCAAAACGAAGTGTTCAATATGATGCATTCCAGAGGGTTCTATGAAACACCGGCTGCGGATGAAAAGAAGGTACAGGAAACACAACAAAAATATGCCCAAGGATTCAAATAGGGACAAGGCAAACTCAATTGGGGACGTAGTGAAGTTAACTACGTCCCCAACATTTGTCAGAGAGCCTTTTTAACTTGTCTTCGTAAATTCTGTTTTGCATTTTGGACAGGTAATGCAGATACGACCTTTTCCTCTCGGAATTCGGATTTTTTGGCTACATGTCGGACACTTGTAAATATGATGTGTCTTGCGTTGTTTCATAATGGATTTTTCGGAGTTGAATTTTGCCATTACTTTGTTTTTGATTTGCAGATATTTCATGTTTTCCTGATATCGTTTGGCACAGTTTCTTGATAACATGCGGTAATATACATAAACAATAAGAATGATAAACCAGGAGTGAATCAATCGGTTATTCACAAACATATCTAAAACACATAAAACCAATGCAACTCCCATTAAAAATTTTGAAAAGGAGTCGATGCCATATCGCCCCATCATAAATGTACGTAATTTTTCTCTCATAATTTTTCACCTCATATAAAATGTACCATGTTTTTACAAAAAATAAAATTGTCAAATTATAAAGAAAAGTAAAAAATTTCTAAAAGGTTGAAAAAAGAGGGTGTGAAATACAATTTCTTTATGTTATAATGGAATGACATAAGATGAAAATGAAGATAAGGAGCAGACGTATGAAAAGAGTATTATTAAAGCTGAGCGGTGAAGCGCTGGCAGGCGATAAGAAGACAGGCTTTGATGAGGCAACTTGCATTGGTGTTGCGAATCAAGTAAAACAGTTAGTAGATGATGGAATTCAGGTTGCTATTGTAACCGGAGGCGGGAACTTTTGGAGAGGAAGAACCAGCGAGACCATTGACCGCACCAAAGCAGATCAGATTGGAATGCTTGCAACGGTTATGAACTGTATTTACGTATCTGATATTTTCAGACATGTTGGAATGCAGACTGAGATTTTTACACCATTTACATGTGGTGCATTCACAAGTTTATTCTCGAAAGATGCTGCAGTGGCAGCTTTGAATGCCGGAAAGGTGGTATTCTTTGCAGGAGGAACGGGGCATCCTTATTTTTCAACGGATACAGGTGCAGTACTTCGCGCAATCGAGATAGAAGCAGACGCCATGTTACTTGCCAAAGCCATTGATGGTATTTATGACAGTGATCCGAAACTGAATCCAAATGCAAAGAAATACGATGAAATCTCAATCCAAGAGACTATAGATAAACGTTTGGCTGCAGTAGACCTTGCAGCATCCATTTTGTGTATGGAAAACAAGATGCCGATGTTGGTGTTTGGTTTGAATGAAGAAAACAGCATTGTGGAAACTATGAAAGGGAAATTTACAGGTACAAAAGTAACTGTATAAATATAATAAAAGAATCGGAGGATTTACACATGAACGAAAAATTACAGGTATATGATACAAAAATGCAAAAGACATTATCAAATTTAGAAGGAGAACTCAGAGCCATTCGTGCGGGACGTGCTAATCCACATATTTTGGACAAATTGATGGTTGATTACTACGGAATCCCAACACCTATCCAACAGGTGGCAAACATCTCTGTACCGGAAGCACGTATGATTCAGATTCAGCCTTGGGAAAAGAGCTTGATAAAAGATATCGAAAAAGCTATTTTGACATCAGATATCGGCATTAATCCATCCAATGATGGTACGGTAATTCGCCTTGTTTTCCCTGAACTCACAGAGGACCGTAGAAAAGAATTAGTAAAAGATGTGAAGAAAAAGGGAGAAGCAGCCAAGGTTGCTGTTCGTAACATTCGTAGAGATGGTAACGATGCATTCAAAAAATTAAAAGGATCTGATATTTCAGAAGATGAAATCAAAGATTTAGAAACACAATTACAAAAAATTACAGATAAGTATATCGCAGAAGTAGATAAGGCAGTAGAAGCAAAATCAAAAGAAGTTCTTACTGTATAATAAGTGACTTAAGGTAGAAGATAAGTAAGGGTTGTAGGCCAATCTTTACTTATCTTCTTTGATAGTGAAAGGAGGACTTTGGATGAACGTACCGAAGCATATTGCCATTATTTTGGATGGAAACGGACGTTGGGCAAAAAAGAAAGGCATGCCGCGAAATTATGGTCATGCACAAGGAAGCAAGAATGTAGAACGTATCTGTGAAGATGCCTTTAAGCTGGGGGTAAAATATCTCACCGTATATGCGTTTTCTACCGAAAACTGGAAGCGTCCTCAGGATGAAGTGGATGCACTTATGAACCTGCTCCGCAATTATATGAAGACCTGTTTGAAGACAGCTGAGAAGAATCGTATGAGAGTGCGTGTGTTGGGAGATAAGACGGCTTTGGATGAGGATATTCGCAATCGCATTGAAGAGTTGGAGGAAGCAACGAAGCATAACGATGGTCTGAATTTCCAGATTGCATTGAATTACGGAAGCCGTGATGAGATGGTTCGTGCCATGAAGAGAATGTGCATGGATTGCAAGGCTGGTGCAGTTGAGCCGGAGCAGATTAGCGAAGCATTATTTGAATCTTATTTAGATACACATGATATTCCGGATCCGGATTTGATGATACGAACCAGTGGGGAACAAAGACTATCCAACTATTTGTTATGGCAGTTGGCCTACAGTGAATTTTATTTCACAGATGTATTGTGGCCGGATTTCACAAAAGAGGAACTGATAAAAGCCATCGAATATTATAATGGTAGGGACAGACGATTCGGTGGTGTAAAGGAAGGAGAACAATAGATGTTTAAAACAAGACTGTTAAGTGGAATACTACTTGTAGCGATTGCATTGGTTACAATGATTGCAGGTGGAGATGTTTTATTTGCAACTATCCTGGCCATTAGTTTAATCGGGATGACGGAAATTTACAAAGTACATGATATTCATAAAAAAATGCTGGGTGGAGTTGGATACGTTGCCGCTTTGGTATATTTTGCATTGATTCGTTTTGGAATGGCGGAATGGGTTACCATGCTTACCATCGCCTTTATGATTGTGCTTATGGCAGTGTATGTGTTCACTTATCCAAAGTATCGCTCAGAGCATATTATGCTTGCATTTTTTGGATTGTTCTATGTGGCCTTTATGCTTTCCTATGTATATCAGATTCGTATGTTGGAGCAGGGAGCATTTTTGGTATGGTTGGTATTCCTGTGCTCATGGGGATGCGACACCTGCGCTTATTGTGTGGGTATGACTATGGGTAAACGTAAATTGGCACCGGTACTTAGCCCGAAGAAGTCTGTGGAAGGTGCAGTTGGTGGGGTTGTTGGAGCAGCACTTTTAGGAGCTCTCTATGCACTTTGTATTAATCGTTTTGCAGCAGGCGCAGATGCAGAGGTGATTCAATACGCGTTGATTTGCGCAGTAGGCGGTGTAATTTCCCAGGTGGGAGATTTGGCTGCGTCGGCAATCAAGAGAAACCATGATATTAAAGATTACGGAAAACTGATTCCGGGTCATGGCGGTATTTTGGATCGTTTTGACAGCGTGATTATTACGGCGCCAATTATTTTCTATATGGCAATTCTATTTATGTAAGCTTGGATGGAAGGAAATTCGATGAAGAAGATAGCAATATTAGGATCCACCGGGTCTATTGGAACACAGACCTTGGAAGTGGCAAGAGAAAACGGGGATATACAGGTTCTTGGACTTGCAGCAGGTAATAATATCAAATTATTGGAAATGCAGATACGAGAGTTTAAGCCAAGGCTGGTTGCAGTTTGGAAAGAAGAAAAGGCCAAGGAACTACGGGAACTTGTCAAGGATTTGGAAGTGAAAGTAGTATATGGCATGGAAGGTTTGCTTGAAGTGGCGCGAATGGAGGAAACGGAGATTCTGGTAACAGCCATAGTAGGAATGATTGGAATCCGCCCTACCATTGAAGCAATTAAAGCAGGAAAAGATATCGCCCTGGCGAATAAAGAGACCTTGGTTACAGCAGGTCACATTATTATGCCTCTTGCAAAACAACACAAGGTATCTATTTTACCTGTGGATAGTGAACATAGTGCAATATTTCAGTCTTTACAGGGAAATCAGAGAGGGGAGCTGCATAAGATTTTATTAACAGCCTCCGGAGGACCTTTCCGAGGAAAGAAACGAGAAGACTTGGCAAACATCCAGGTGGAGGACGCCCTTAAGCATCCGAATTGGGAGATGGGAAGAAAGATTACCATTGATTCTTCTACTCTTGTGAACAAAGGGCTTGAAGTGATAGAAGCAAAATGGTTGTTTGATGTGGACATTGAGCAGATTCAAGTGGTAGTTCATCCTCAGAGTATTATTCACTCCATGGTGGAATATGTGGATGGAGCGATTATTGCAGAGCTGGGAACTCCGGATATGAAGTTGCCGATTCAGTATGCATTATACTATCCGGAACGAAGATTCCTACCGGGAGAAAGGGTGGATTTCTACACATTGTCTCAGTTGACCTTTGAAAAACCGGATTTGGATACCTTTTATGGACTTCGTCTCGCGTTTGAGGCAGGGAAAGCCGGCGGTTCTCTTCCGACAGTCTATAACGCGGCAAACGAATTGGCAGTGAGTAAGTTTTTGGAACGCAAGATAGGGTACTTGCAGATCCCGGAAATCATTGAGACCTGTATGGATGCTCACAAAAATATTTTAAACCCATCTGTAGATGAAATCCTGCAGACGGAGCAAGCAGTATATGAACAGATAGAGAGCAGGTGGTAAAATGGGGATTATTCTCGCAATATTAGTATTTGGTACGATTGTATTTGTACATGAATTGGGGCATTTTTTACTTGCAAAGGCAAATGGAATTCGTGTGGATGAATTTTCTATTGGAATGGGTCCTAGACTTCTCAGTAAAGTAAAGGGAGAGACCAGATATTCCTTAAAGTTATTTCCCATAGGCGGTTCCTGCATGATGGGAGAAGATGATGCAGAGGATATGTCCGAAGGAAGTTTTAACAGCAAGTCTGTATGGGCTAGAATTGCAGTTGTGGCAGCAGGGGCTGTGTTTAACTTTATCCTGGCATTTATCTTTGCAGTGATTATTGTAGGATATACAGGTTATGATGAACCGGTGATTTCCGGCGTAGTACCTGGTTTTTCTGCTGAAGCAGAAGGGATGCAGGCAGGGGACCGTATCGTGAAGATGAATGGAAAGAAAATCAATCTTTGGCGTGAGGTGACCTATTTTAACATGTTTCATCCGGGAGAAACCGTAGAACTCTTATATGAACGGGACGGAGAAAAACAAGAAGTAACCATCGTTCCAAAGCAAGATGAGGATGGCAATTATCTTCTTGGTGTAACATCACCGGGAGAATACAAGAAGGCAAATGTGTTTACGGCCCTTCAATATGGTGTCTATGAAGTGAAATTCTGGATTTCCACAACCTTAGAGAGTCTTAAGATGCTGGTGACAGGAAGTGTGGGAATGGATCAACTATCGGGACCTGTTGGAATTGTGGATATTGTGGATGACACCTATGAGCAGAGCAAGTCCTATGGAATAGTAGTGGTACTGATGCAGATGTTAAACATTGGTATTCTGTTATCCGCCAACCTTGGTGTCATGAATTTATTGCCACTTCCGGCATTAGATGGTGGAAGATTGGTGTTTTTAATTGTTGAGGCGATTCGAGGGAAAAGAGTGGCACCGGACAAAGAGGGTATGGTGCATATGATAGGAATGATTCTCTTGTTTGCATTAATGATTTTTGTTCTGTTTAATGATATAAACAGAATTTTCTAAGAGAACTAATATATAAGAGCTCCGACAAGCAGTTGTGTGAACGTTTGTCGGAGCTCATTTTTATACAAGCTCGGCAATTCTTGAAACGCCTACATAGATTTCGGAGATTCGGTACCAAGTTGCATAGTCTACAACCCCTGTGACCGGCAATCCAAATACAGATTGGAACTCTCTTACGGCTGCGGCAGTTCCAGGTCCGTAGATTCCATCTTCAGTTACACGCGGTATTGCGGGATAAGCACCTGCAATTACATTTAATTGTTCCTGCATCTGACGTACTTTGTCGCCGGTAGAACCTTGAGTTAAATTGTAGCCAGGCCATGATGCGGGAATTCCGGAAATCTGTTCTGCGGTGTTAATATACATATTATCCCCATAGAAATACCTTAAAATTTCAATGGCAGAGTAGCCTTGTTCCCCTAAGGACTGTGATCCCCACTGCGTCATCCAGTTTGGACAAGTCACCCGTCTTCCGTCACAATATTGAGTCAAA
Source organism: Faecalimonas sp. (assembly GCA_045648725.1). Classification (GTDB taxonomy): domain Bacteria; phylum Bacillota; class Clostridia; order Lachnospirales; family Lachnospiraceae; genus Faecalimonas. The sequence continues at coordinate 2,781 of JAZRON010000143.1, read as the reverse complement.
ATCGGCTGTCTCACATTTGGGCGAGAGAGGTAACTTGCAAACAATTCATCTACAATTGATGAAATGGTATCGTAGTAATTTCGCTCCGGAATCCATTTATGGTCAAATGCAGTGGAAGAGGTAATCGTAAAATCATAGCCTTGATTTCGATACCACTCTGTATATACTCGGTTTAGGGTAAAGGACATGATTGCAAGTACGTTGGCGCGTATGGTTTCCGGTGTCCAGGTGGCATAGATTTCGCTGGAAGCCACATTTTTAATATAATCCTTGTATTTTACATAATAATTCTGAGCCGTAGAGTCTCGCGGGGAACCATCATGGACAACAATGTATTCAGGAACCACCACTCGACTAAGTACAATTTCTCCGGTTTGGTTTACCGGCTTGATTTCCGCCTCCGGAATCTTTGGAGGGTAGTCTCCATATAAAGTGTGAGCCGGAATTACGAATACTTGCTCCTGTCTATTTGCAGGTATCAGCGGACGCATTTGAATATTTTGAATAGCCGTAACAGTAGGAAGCAATTCGGTGCCGGAGATACTAATTGATTCAAAATCAGGGGCTGTAACAGTGATGGTGTATTCTGAGTAAGGTTGGCTTTCGATAGTTGGATTCAAACTATATTCCAGTGGTGGAGTGGCAAGTTCAATGGTTTCGGTTTGGCCAGAGGAATCTGTAGTAAGTTCCTCTAAGGTGGAATCGGGAACACCTGTATAAGCAATGGAAACTCTGGCGTCTGGAATGGGACGCGAATTTCCCTCAGATGTAACGTTGACTTGTAAGTTGCCTCTATCAATATTATTTTGATTCATGTAGATACCTCGTTGAAAATCTGTTACACTTATAGTATGCGAAATAAAAGACAGGGTGACAAAAAGGGGAAATATTATGAAGCAATTAAGAAAACTGGCAGTTGTGCTATTGGCTGTTTTGCTGGTGAATGGGTGTGGGTTACTGCCACTACAAGAGTATAATCCATTAGCAGAGCGCAATGCTGTAGCCCAGGCAGAAACTTTGGCAGAAGTGCCGGAATACAAAGATGAGCCATATGTGATTATCAATCAAAATGAACCTGAATTTACAGAAGAGGATATGACAACGGAATCCTACGAATACTATAGTGAACTAGACCTAGATGGAAGATGTGGCATAGTTGTTGCGAATCTAGGAGAGGACCTGATGCCTACAGAAGAAAGAGGGCAAATCGGTCAGGTGAAGCCGTCGGGATGGAAAACCATAAAATATGATAATGTAGACGGAAAATTTTTATATAATCGTTGTCATTTAATCGGTTTTCAACTTGCAGGGGAAAATGCAAATGAAAAGAATCTGATTACCGGTACCAGATATATGAATACAGAAGGGATGCTTCCGTTTGAAAATCTGGTTGCGGATTATATTAGGGAAACTGGGAATCATGTCCTATATAGAGTCACGCCGATTTTTGAAGGTGATAATCTGGTGGCTTCAGGTGTGCAGATGGAGGCAAAATCGGTGGAAGATGATGGGGAAGGTATCTGTTTTAATGTATATGTATATAACGTACAACCCGGAATTGAGATTGATTATACAACAGGAGAAAGCAGAGCGAAGAAGGCAAACAGTACAGATGAGGAAATCATGGAATATGTGTTAAATACTAATAACAAAAAATTCCATTATGAAGATTGTCAAAGTGTAGAAGACATGAAGGAAGAAAATAAACAAAAGTATGTGGGGACAAGAGGAGATTTGGTGAAGCAAGGGTACAAACCATGTGGAAATTGTTCCCCATAGAAAATAAAACTTGTTGTAATAGATGGTCTAAAATGGTATGATAAAGGGCGCAAGATTATTTGTAGAATAATAAGAAACGGAGAAAGATAGATGATACTAATATCGTTATTAAAACTGGTAATTGGATTTCTGCTATTGGTAAAAGGAGCAGATTATTTTGTGGAAGGTGCTTCGTCCATTGCGAAGAAGCTTCGAATACCAGCATTTGTAATCGGGCTTACAATCGTTGCATTTGGGACAAGTGCTCCGGAGTTGGCAGTCAGTATTTCTGCAGCATTGAAGGGAAGTAATGATATTGCCATTGGTAATGTGGTGGGCTCTAATATTTTTAACACATTGGTAGTGTTAGGAGCAAGTGCAGCCATTACCCCAATTGCTGTTGAAAAAGGGATGATTAAAAAGGATTATCCATTATCCATTTTTGCAGCCATTCTGCTGGGTGTTCTTTCGTTAGATATGATTCTTTTCAAGGCACCGTCTATGTCTCTTGGAAGAATCGATGGTATCATTTTGTTAATTGCTTTTGCATTCTTTATGTATACAACGGTAAAAGCAGGTCTGAAAGATAGAGAGACTTTAAGTGATGAACAAGAAGACCAATTGAATATGCATATGCCAATCTGGAAAGGTATTTTGATATTGATAGTAGGGCTTGCCGGAATTGTCATCGGTGGCGATATGTCGGTAGAAGGTGCTAAAGAGATTGCTAGAGCATTTGGGTTAAGTGAAGCGCTGATTGGACTTACGATTGTGGCAATTGGGACATCGCTTCCAGAATTGGTAACATCAGTTGTTGCAGCCAGAAAAGGGGAAAGTGATATTGCTGTTGGAAATGTAATAGGCTCCAATATTTTCAATGTCTTCTTTATTTTAGGAACATCAGCTACGATTTTACCGATGAATGTGAGCAGTACCTATTTATATGATATTGGGATGTTAGTTGGAGTTATGGTAATCACATACATTCCGATTGCAAAGACGAAACGCGTAGGAAGACCAATG
>JAZRON010000142.1:0-4423 GCA_045648725.1 Faecalimonas sp. | reverse complement strand
CCATTCGTCTTCATCTGTGCCGAATTTCTCACCATAATCGGTAAAGCCTCGAAGAAACCATTTGCCATCCCAAAGCACCTGATAAACTTCCTTACACCAATCATAGTAATCGCTTGCCCATGCAAGTTTTTCTTTATCTCCAACCTTTTCAAATAACAGTTTCAATTCATAGGCTGCATGTGCCGCTTGGAAAAATACAAATGCACTTTCACCTTTTCCTTGAATAGCGATATTTTTTAAGGAATCGTTCCAGTCGTTATGGAGGAACAACGGTATTCCGTGCTCTCCTACATGTTCCCTCGTAAACTCCATCCCCTGCATCAGATGTTCACAAACGCTTGCTTCTCCTCCATCCACATATGGTACTTTCTCATCTAGGAAGCCATAATCTCCTGTTTCTTTGATATAAGAACAAACAGAAAAGATTCCCCAAAGGTGGTCATCGGAACGCCCGCCTCCTGCGCTTGCTCCGGTTCCCGGATAGTAAACCGCCCTTGCATTGCCTTCTTTATATTGGATGCCGAGTAACGTTTTGATTCGTTCTTTCACCTGCTCCGGAACGGAATGTATCACTCCAAGTACATCCTGCATGCTGTCACGATATCCCCAACCTCGATCAAGCCCTCTTTCATAATAAGAAATAAATCTCGACCAGTTAAATGTCATACGACATTGATATGGATGCCAGCAGTTCACCATGGTGTTCATCTCTTCATCCGGTGTTTCTATCTGGATGAGATCTACATGTTCTTTCCAGAACTGAGTCAAGTCTTTAAAATCTTTATCAGCCTCACTTACTGCTGTATCAATGATATCTACTATCTTCTTACTATCATCTGTAATGCCGACTACCAGATAGAACTCTTTCGTTTCATTCGATGCGAAATCCAAATCCATGCAGATGCTTCCACAGCAATTGTCTGCGTTGAGTTCAGAGTTCTGACATTCGCCCTTTTCCACTGAAATCGGATTACTCTCACTCCTATATTTTCCAATGAAAACGTCTCTATCGCAATCAAATCCAGTAATTTCCAGATTGGTCCCAATAAAGCTTAGGCGTTCCGGCACTTTAATCCAGTCATCCGATGGATCAAATACAACTGCATTTCCATCATGAAAGCCTGTCATAAAATATCTCGGCCAGTCTGCCTTCATATCATATCCTGCAACATAACTACAGAACTCAAGGTAAGTAAATGCTCTTAATTTTCTGTGTGAATTGCTTTGATTTGTCAGCCTAACCTTCCATAATTCATAGTTTTTATTTAACGGAATAAAATAGGTAACACTGCTGTCTATCCCTTTATATGTACTACTGATTTTTGTATATCCGTGTCCGTGACGACATTCGTATGTGTCCAATTCTCTCATGACCGGTTGCCAGGTAGGTGACCAATATTCTCCGTCTTCCATATCTCGCAAGTATAAATATCTTCCCGGTCTGTCCCATGGTATCTGGTTGAAACGATAACGGGTGATTCTAAAATTACTGGAATCCTTATTAAAAATCAGTCCTCCACCCGTATTGGAAATAAGTCCGCTAAACCCACCGTTTCCTAAATAGTTCATCCAAGGCGCAGGTGTGTCAGGACGGGTAATGACATACTCCCGATTTTCATTATCATAGTATCCGTACTTCATCTTGCTCTCCCCTTTACTGCGCATATTTCTGAATCAATGACTGAATGAATGCGTTGCTGTCCTCAATAGAATAGCAAGGAAATGCTTTGTCCTGATGTAACCACTCCACTTCCATATCTGCCATTCTCGAATAGAAGTCATTTGCTCTCCAGCTAATACGGTCATCCACTGTGTGTTCCAAATGTTCCTCGTACCATTCGATATCCTTATCCAAACATTCTTTTAGCATTTCAAAGAACATGACAAAACGTTTCTTATAGTAAGAAGAAAGCAGTCCGGACCATTCTCTCCATGCATAGTCAAACAGAATCGAGTTATCTTCTTCTCCCCATACAGTAAGCAGGGAAGCTGCATTGTACTCGTAAAGTTTTGATTCTTCTTCCGTTTCGCCCCAAGAAATTGCATCCTTCACCCATTTTTCAAAGCTGTACTCCGGTCTGAGCGAGAGAAGTCTGTCCATATCATCTAAAAGTTCCAGATATTTACCGGTAAGTTCTGCAAACACTTCTGTTTCCCGGTTTAAATAGCTTTTGGAAATCCTTGTGTATAGTCCATAGGCATAATCGCTTAGGTATTGTCTTAAAACATCCACCAAATCAAACTGATACCCATCCGTATCACAATCTGCCATGCTCAAATACTGAAGTGCTTCATACAAGCGTTTCTCTCCATATGGAAATAGGAATCCTGGTCCCGGTCCGGTCTTTTTTAAATGCACGGCCGGCCTGGTACAAATCACAGAGCCCTTTTCCAAATAATTCGTTCCCGGCGAGTACACCGTTTTTATCAGAATATCCCATGCTTTTCTTGCATTCTCATCTGCTTTTCCATATCTTCTCCGAATGTACTCCTCAATCCATTCATCAAGGTCAACTACATCTCCCCTTGTCAGCATCTCAAAAGCCAAGTCGTAATACATTGGATTCTGCTCAATGCCTTCCATGAAAAGTCCGGTTCCCACTACATGCTGGCCTTCTTCTATAATCTTTCTGTATTCATTCTGTGCAAGATACTTCACGTCCCCATGAAGTTTGATTCGCCCTCCAAAATTATGAAGATTACCTGCTACGAAATCATATCCCCAGTAATTATTGTTTCTCTCACGACGATTGCTTGCCAAATCCAGAACCAGCAGGCTGTCTTTTGGCACACTTGTTACAATTTCTTCACGAATAGACCATGCCTGCATTACCCATGTGGCATTTTTATCAAATGCTTTATATAACCCGTTAATGCTCTTTCCGACTTCTCTTAAATATGCACTGCCGTCCACCGGAGGTTTCCCTTCGTGGAATGGGTCTGCTGCATAATATCCATATGCACCAAAGATTTCCTTCTGCTTTTGTAAGAACACCATACCCATTTTCTGAAACAATGGGTCTGTTGGGTCTAATTGCACCGTTTCTGCAAATCCATTCCAAGATTTCTGATATTCCATCTTGCTATCTGGATATTTCTCTTTTAACAGTCTCGGAACAACACCCGCAAAGCCTTGCTGAATCGGTTGCATTCCTAAACTAAGTATTCTTTCTAAAATCTGATTTCCGAGTTTGACTCTCTTTTGAATCCAGTTCATCGGAAGCGGTCCGCCGAATCCTTCCAGATTTCCCATCCACTGCCACGCTAAAAATGCCGGTCCTGCAAGGAAGCTTCTTGCCTCTTCATCACTGAAACCAAACTCTAAAAGTGTCTCATACCAACATGCTTCAATCCCCACAACGGTAAGCGGCATATTGATACCATTTAGCGCCATAAAGTCAATTTCTTTTTCCCAGCGGTCGAAGTCCCACCAAGAAGCTGTGTAGTTGAATGTACAGTAATTCATATACACACGATACTTTTGGTCTATCACTCGGCGATACTTGGTCGCCTCTGGCAGTATCTTTGGAAGCTTCATGTTACTTCCACACCATGAAATATTAACTTTTGCATCATATTTCAGATACCAGCCAAGAGCAGCTGCCAGGCTGATGTAATTATTTCCTTTTAATACTAGTTTGTTATCTGCCCAATCAATTTCATAAACATCTTTGCCGTCCTGCGAATCACACAACTCACAAACAATCTGTTCCGCATGATTTGGCAAAGTTCTCTCTATCAGTTCATATATTGCTTTCATGTCTATTGCCTTTCTGTGCTAGTCTATCTTTGAATACAGTGCCTGTACCGTATAATAAGACAGCTTCGGTCTTCTGTATTCATCCAATATTCCTTTGTTATTAAAGCTTCTGCATCGGCTCACATCTTTATCGGAATTCATATCCGCAAACTGCCATACATACGTGCCACACACACCTTCTTCTTCTTCGCAAAGTTCAATTACTCGCTCTACGAAATCTGACTGATACTGCATGGTCCATTTGTCGTGGTTAAAACTGCTGTATCCATAAAGTGCCCCACAGCCGAACTCTGACATGACAATTGGTTTATCTCCAACACCTTTTTCTATCATGATGTCACGAAGTCCGTGCACAAATGCATCCCAATCACTAATCTTGTCGCCATACCAACCGTGGTAATAATTCAGTGATACAAAATCACAGAACTCCAAACATAATTCTCTATCAAATCGGTTGGATGCATATGTAACAAGTCGGCTGCTATCCAATTCTCGCACAAGTTCGTACATTCGTTTTGTTAGGTCGTACCCTTCCTGACTGTCTGTCGCCACTTCGTTGTGTAGTCCCCAGATAACAACTGATGGATGATTGTAATACTGTGCAATCATCTCTTTGTGCATCTGAATGCTACGCTCCTGTGTCAGGCTGTCGCCCAAGGCTTC
>JAZRON010000141.1:0-3456 GCA_045648725.1 Faecalimonas sp. | reverse complement strand
CCATAAGCATTGGCAAATAAGGAAATGTCACATACTAGACGTAGTCCACATCCCGGTCCTAAGAAATGTTTAAATGCATGACACATGAGATAAAGCAGAAAATCCGTGTATCCCATTGTGTAAATCGGAACCCCTTGAAGCTCTATCTGTATTGCATTTTCATACACATGCTCAAAAAATCGATTAAACTCTCCGCAACTTTCCGAATCCGACGGAAATAACTTCTTATGTACCTCCAAATAAATTCGGGTTCCTTTTTTTATATAAGATACCTCATCGGCAGCCACCACATCCTGTTCCGGCTCCATCAACTGCAACCCTTCACTTAACAGAATCTTATGTGCCACCGAAAACTCTCCTTCCGGAATCAACATATCCTCATCTACAGACGGTCTTTGTTCCGGATGTGGGTAAAGCGAACGGCAAACAAGCCCTTTCACCACCAAAGGCTTAATCCCTGCATCGCACAATTTCTTATATGTTTTCAAAAAATTATCTGTTTTTCGCACCTGCCTTAATACTTCTTTGCGCGCTTTATCACCAAGCTTTTCCCTTACCTCCGGCATTTTCTCTGCCGCCGGACTATCATAGATAGCCTGATAGATGAGTGGTATCACCTTTTGCTGAGAAGCAACACGATATAGGCTTTTCCACTCTTGCAACGACAACTCGTCCCATGCCACACACTCTTTTTTTGACCAAGCACGAAATGCCTCTAAAAACAATTTATATCCACGCTGTTTATTAGCCGGCTCTGTTCCAAAAACCCTATTTCGAATATACTGAGCATCTCCCTTGAAATCCGAACGATACTTCTGATAATACCGATCAAAAGCATTGTGATAATGAACAACAAACGCTGTGCAATCCAAAACCGACACCATATTTCCCGCTGCACGCCGGAAGAAATCATGATGATCTATCATACGAATATTGTCATCGTATCCAACTTCTTTGATCTTATCTGTACGTGCGATAAAAATATTAGGTACTTTCCCAAATACACGATGAGTTTCATCAATTGAAGTAAGATGAGGAATCTTCAATTTCTTCGGTGCATCATTCATGGAATGCTTGTAGTATTCCTCTGCCGCTTTCTCCAGAGATGTGCCGGTCGGCAAATTATATGGGAGAACCCCCACCAAATCCACTTCTGGATGGTCCATCAAAAATCTCAACTGCTCATGGAATCGAGTAAATGGCGTCAAAAGTTCATCGTCATCCATACGTACCAAAAACGGAGTGGTCACTTTTTCCAGCGCCCTATTAATCCCGTAACTCAATCCACTATTAAATGGCAGTTGCAACACCTCAAGGCTCTCCCCTTCTAAACTCAAAGGTTTAGAACTATCGTCTGCAATAATTACTCTTACTCCCGGGTAGTAAGACTGTATATTTTTATATAGCCTCTTAGCCATATCCTGGCGTTCAAAAGATTTGAAAATAAAAGTAACATTTTTCTTTACCAAATCGATCTCTGCCTGGTTTGGCTTCCCATGTCCCGACAACGCCCACTTCACATTTAAAAGTTTGTATTCACTAAGAACGATTGCCTGAGAAATCGGTGCCAATACTGTCACCCAAGGAGCCTTTGCTATTTTTTTCATAAAAGTCAAAAACCAACTGCGCATAACTTTCCATTCTTTCTATTTGTCTTTTCTTTGTTGCTAATGTTCTATATACCTCTGTTAAAATCGGTTTGCCATCTCTATCTCCTCTGAGCGGAATCCCTCCCTTATTAAGAAAATACGGGTTCCCCTCAGCAGACGGCTTCACATTCTTATATTCCACCACAAACAATTCTTTTCCATTTTTCAAACTCTGCTCTCCCGCATGAAAAGTTCCCCCTTCCATGCCCGACTCAATCATCACCATAACATCTGACAGACCGATAATGGTGTTATTCCTTTTCATCGCATTTGGTGCAGACCATGTAAGATTCGGAGAAAACTGAGATACGAACAAGTGATTCTTATCATTTAATAACTCTTTGACTTCTCCCTTAACTTTATGCTTCAACATGCCTTCCACAAGTACAAATATGGTATTCCCGCCTTCCTCTAGCGCGGTACGATGGGCAACCAAATCAACACCCTTGGCATAACCACTCACAACAGTTATACCTTCATCAGATAACTGCCTCGCTGAATCCGCGGTGATTCGCATACCTGTTTCTGATACATTTCTTGAACCTGTAAATCCCACACACTTCTGTTTTACCAATTCGAAATTCCCCTTGTAAAACAGTACTGTAGGAGCAGTTCCCGTCCGTAAATCTCGCAATCCTTCCGGAAAATCCTCATCTCCAAGCCAACACATGTCAACATGATTCTTCAATAGTTCATCCTGCAATCTTAATGCATTTTCTTTGCCTTCATGGATATTTTGAGCAACTTGTGGATTCACACCTAAAGAACACATCAACTGTGGGTCCTCACAGATTTCCTGCAGAGAACAACCGGAATTATTTCTTGTGTAACGATAAAATTTTCTCAAAAGACTATCCCCTGCGCCATATGCATTTATAACCCTTAAAACATCGCTATTTGTCATTTATTATCACTGTCCTTTAATGATTTCACACATACCAATCCCCAGACACTTTTGGCGCCCAATTGTTTTAAAAATCGGGCGTACTGCCACATGGTCGTGCCAGATTGATATAAATCGTCAATTATAATTACATTCTTTCTCATTATATCATCTTCTATGGATACATTTCCACTACTATATAGTTGATTCCACACATTAATTTTTTCCGCCACCGTTAAATTCTTCATCTGCGGTTTTTCGCATTGTAAAAGTGGCTCGACAAAAGCATGCCCCATCTCTTTTGCCACTGCTTCTGCCATTCGCCATGCCAATTTGCCTCGTCCATCCATTGTTGCAGGCATAGGAGATACCAGCCATTCTCCGTTTTTATGTGTCGGAATATATCTGGTACATTCCAACATTCTGTTTCTCATAAAATTTATATATTGATTTTCTTGAATTGCAGTGAGGTTGTGAGCGTTGTATTTTAAGTTGTACTCCGCTTCTCCCATATCTGTTCGAGCCGCTCCATAGTGAAAATTAAAATCCGCAGCAATGCAAAAGTCCAATTCATCCTCAAAAAACGCTTCAATATTTTTATTTACCCCAAGCCATAACACATCTTTCGTCACATGTTCGCACCAATCCATAAAGTTCTCTATAGTGGCTCGACCATAGTCACCTGTTGGCAGCCATAGGTTGTATAAACCTGGGTATGTATTACTTTCATTCCATCCTCTCGGCCTTCTCATTCTAAGAAGAGGGAAAAATTGGTTGATTAGAGTAGTGTACTTCTTCATTGTTGTGATTGTATAAGAATCATTTTCGTTCTCGTGAATTGTAATCCAAAAGTCACTGCGGTCTCGTCTGTATTGGTAACGCATTGTATCCCTCCTTCTCTATGTTGCTTTATGAAAATAATTT
>JAZRON010000140.1:0-3864 GCA_045648725.1 Faecalimonas sp. | reverse complement strand
CTTTGTCCCCAGCTTTGATTCCGTTTACTTTAAATGTAATTGTAAGTGGGAATTTTACTAAACTTTCATCACCTACGATTTCCACGTTCTTAACATCAAGAACTTCTACTTTTTCATCTTTTTCTACAGTAACTTTAAGATTTGCAAGTTCTTTCTTTACATTAGCTTCTGTTGAGATGTAAGTTTTTTCTTCGTCATGTTCATGGTTGTCATCAATTGCTTCTACAATAACTTTTGCTGTTGAATCATTCTTATCCTTGTCCACTACTTTATCAATTCCTGTAACAATCCCTGCTGTAACACTTGGATTTGTTGCAAATGCTGTCATAGACATGCTGCCTACTAATAATACTGCACAAATTAAAGCCATTACTGTTTTTTTCATTTTAAACTACCTCCTCAGGTCCTTTTTATCTAAGCCATAATCTTAATTGCTATTATAACACTAATTTTCCAAAATGTAAAATGTTTCTATCAACATTTTTTTTAATTTTTTTTCATCTACGTAAAATTCTTCGTATTTTTCTCCTTTTTTCCCTTCTCCCGGTAAAAATTGAACATTTTCTACGTTCAATTCATACTCCATAAGGTATCGAACCTGGTCTTCACTCAAATCCGTAACCATATATTTTTCCACCAGAGAATAAAGAGACTCATAAGAGTTGTCATCCAAATCAATCTTTTTTCGGATAGCATCTATCATAGCAGGAATATATTGAATCTGCCTCTGCATACGATCCTCATTACTAAATGATGCATTGGTATCACGCCATCGCACATACTTATGCGCCTGTTCCCCACTCAACTTTAAGGTGGCACCTTTCTCAAATTCCGGATCTATCATGGTATAATCTTCCGGAATCGTAAGTGTCACACCTCCAACAGCATCATTCACACGGGAAATACTTGTATAATCCATAGCCAGGTAACCATCAATCGGCAAATCGTACAAAAGCTCTGATACCGTCTTTTTAGTGGCCCAACAACTGCTTTTACCGCCAATAGAATATGCGTATTGAGTTGCAATCTGCTCTGTCACCGTTGTACTATAGTTTCCACCAGTATCATACAAGTCAACCTCTGTCATGGTATCACGTGGAATCTGCAGAATTCTTGCTTCTTTCTTCTCCTTATCCAGAGTGAGAATCATAATACAATCTGATTGTCCCGTTTCTCCCGGAATATTATCTTCTGTCAACATTCCCTCATTATCAATTCCAAGAAACAAAAGATTTGTCAAGTTGGAGTTGTAGGAGTAAGTGTGTCCTTCATAAACAATCTGACTCAAATCACTTTGAGAAGCATCGTCATCCCATTTTGCCTCCGGCTTAGAGAACAATTCTTTTGCCAGAAAAAAAACTCCAATTAAAATCAATAGGATTATAAAAAGCAGAATAAATCGTTTATTTCTTTCCACGTTTTCCACCCTTTTGCATACTTAGTTCTTCTGCTTTATCTTCTTTGTTTTTGATAAGCGGAATAGAAACCAAGGTCGCTTCTCCTAAATACTTCGCCACGTCTTCTTCTGTCTTAATATTATCATTCAACAGATATTGGATTACAAATACTGCACACACTAGAACTGCACCAATCAAAAATCCTAAAATGACATTCTTTGTCATACTTGGACTAATCGGAGCCTTAGATACCTCAGCCATCTCCACTGTGGTCGGAGGATCCTTCTTCGTAATCTCTGCCATACGTTCAGCTGTTGCTTCTGCCAACGCATTGGCTGCCAGACATGCATGCTTAGCATTCTCACTGACAGTCTCTATCACTAAGATACGGGTATCTTCAATACTGCTCACCGTTAGCATTCCTTGTATGTCGCTTCTTGTAAACTTAATGCCTTCTTCTTCCTTAATAATCTTAATGGCTTTGTCAATAACCGGTTTACTAGTAGCGATCACCTCAAAGTCTCCTGTAATCGCTGTACCAATCTGTAAGTCAGCCACTGAAGTAACACTGGTTGTATTTGGCAGAACATATAGCATTGCCTTAGATTGATACTTAGGAGTTATTACAAATAATGTCAAAATAACCGCAACACCAACCCCTGCCAAAGCGGCAGCTGCAATGAATATCCACTTTTTCAGTAACACCTGCGCCAAATCCAAAAGATCTATTTCGATATCGTCTGTTTCGTAAATTTGATTCTCATTCATCCTTCGCACCCCCTACTCTTCATCCTCAAATCCTACTCCGTAGGCATGGTAGTACTTTCCATAATATCCTTGGTAACCTTTTCCATAGTAGCCTCTGCCATCCATGTTAACTTTATTGAGTACCACACCAAGGAAATTTGGATTGGCGTTCTTTAACTGTGCGATTACATTCTTTACAAATCTGCGTGAACACTTATCCGCAGACAATACCATAATGGATGCATCACATCTCTTCGCAATGACTGCTGCATCAATCACATTGCCAAGAGGCGGAGTATCTATGATAATGTAATCAAATATTTTCTTCAGTTCTTCTAATAACTGCCCAAATCTTTCTTTTCCAAACAATTCTGTCGGGTTGTTTGGAAATGCACCAACCGGAATCACATAAAGTCGTTCCCTATTGGTCTTATAAAGGATGTCCGTAACAGTAGTCTGTCCCGAAAGATAATGACTCAACCCCTTTGGATTTCCTTTAATCTGATATCTTTGTGTGAAGATAGATTTCCTCAAATCCGCATCTATGTATAGTGTTTTCTTCCCATTTTCAGCAAAGGTACTTGCTAACTGAAAAGAAACTGTGGTCTTTCCGTCATCCGGCATACAACTTGTCACCGCAATTACCTTATTCTCAATCCCTGTAAACTCGATATTTGTTCTGAGTGTACGGTATACTTCCTTTTCTCGGTTCTTTAGCGAAACCTTCTCTAGTAATTCTAACTTATCCATCTAACTCTTCTCCTTTGAGCATTTTCTCTGGATTCTTTTCCAGTATCTGATGTGTTTTTTTCACACCTATTTTTTTCTCTAAATATGCAACACACTGCTTCATCTCCGGTTTGCGGACACGAGACCCATGTGAATCGCTGGCAACAAAATGTACGAGTCCGTTTTTTAAATATCTCACAATCCGGTGCTGCGCTATGATACCATGATTTCCAACAACAGAAGATGCATTCACCTGCATATAGGCTCCCATATCCACCAAACGCTGTATCTTGCCACGATCCTGTAAATAATCATAACGTTCCACATGGGCTATAATCGGAATATAACCAGCATACTGCAGACTTTGAATTGCTTTTTCCACATAAGAGAATTCCACATATATAGGGAATTCCACTAATACATACTGCGTTCCATTCATAGTCAGTGCGACGCCTTCTTCCAATGCATCCACAAGGCTTTCACTATAGAATAATTCGTTCCCTAGATAAAATTCCTTATCCGGTTCCTTCTTTTGCCACCAACGACGAATGCTATCATACAATTCTTTTCTCTTTTGTGTCTGTTTTTCACTCATACCACATACAAAATGTGGTGTTGCGACAATTGCATCAATTCCTTCTTCTGAGGCGATCTGCAACATACGCTTTGTTTCATCTGCATCCTTGGAACCATCATCTACTCCTGGCAGAATATGGCTATGTATATCAAAAATCACAATATGACTCCTTTGTTAAAAACTAAACTTCATTATAGCAAATGTGCTGATAAAAGTCTACCTTAAACACCGAAAAAAGGAATATCAAAACCAACATCCCACAAAATGCACCCACACTATCCAGCATCACATCCGACACCTGCCCGGAACGCCCACTGACAAACAACTGAATCGTTTCATCCAGCGCTGCCACCAGCACGCAGAACAAAAACCCTACCGTTTTCTTTCGGTCAAACTTCAGCTGCCGCATAGTAA
>JAZRON010000139.1:0-8616 GCA_045648725.1 Faecalimonas sp. | reverse complement strand
CTACCCCTTGTATAAGGAATGATACAGTAGCTGCAGAACTGGTTACATCCATCCTGTACTTTTACGTAAGCTCTTGTATGTTCTGCTGTTTTTGTCAGGCTTAACTCTTCGTATTCTTTTGTATGATTAATATCAATGACTACTTTCTTTACACCTTGACGCTTTTCCTGATATTGCTCTAGGATCTCAATCAAATCCTTCTTTTTGTTGTTGCCGATTACTACATCAATGCATTCATCCACTTCCCCAGACTGTTCTTTGGCCTGAACATAGCATCCTGCTGCAACAACAATAGCTTCCGGATTCATCTTTTTTGCACGATGAATCATCTGTCGGGACTTGCGATCCGCCATATTTGTAACGGTACATGTATTAATTACATAGACATCTGCTCCTTCTTTGAATGGAACGATTTCATATCCCTTCTGCTCTAGAAGTTCCTGCATAGCCTCTGTTTCGTATGCATTTACTTTACAACCTAAATTGTGAAGTGCAACTTTCATTCTTTTCTATCCTTTCCTACTCAATTTGCTCCTTGACTTTTACCACTATACATCATAAGATATCTAGTAGTAACGAAGACTGTAAGGAGGGTATACCAATGACAACTGTAGAGATTTCTTTAAACTCAATTAATAAGGTAAAATCATTTGTGAATGATATCAACAAGTTTGATTTTGACTTTGATCTTATATCCGGAAGATACGTGATTGACGCCAAATCTATTATGGGAATTTTTAGTTTAGATTTATCTAAACCTATTACATTAAATATCCACGCTGATGATGCAAACGTTGATGCCGTTATGGATACACTTGCTCAGTACGTGGTGTAATTCATCTTTTCACACATGATTAAGAAGCTTCAAAAATTACACAAATTTTTGAAGCTTTTTCTTTGTCTTATGGTTTCACTACAATCGTTTCTACACTATGAATCGCTTCTTCCATAAGCTCATCAATCTTCTCTGCCAATTTTTCTTCTGATTTTCTGATCACATTTATATTCGGCTTAGTAACTGGATGTTTTGCAACAAAGATGGTGCAGCAATCTTCAAATGGTAAGATAGAAGTTTCAAAAGTATTAATCTTCTCTGCAATTTCCACGATTTCCTGTTTGTCAAATCCAATCACCGGACGATATACCGGAATGGTACATACATCATTGGTCGCCGCAAGGCTTTGCATGGTCTGGCTGGCTACTTGTCCAATACTTTCTCCTGTGATAAGTCCGAGACATCCACTTTCTTTCGCAAAGTGCTCTGCAATACGCATCATGTATCTTCTCATAATGATTGTAAGTTCATCATGAGGACACTTTTCATAAATATACAATTGAATATCTGTAAAATTCACAATATTTAGTTTGATTGGTCCGGAATATTTAGAAACCAGTTTTGCCAAATCTACTACTTTTTGTTTCGCACGCTCACTTGTGTACGGCGGAGCATGAAAATAAGTTGCTTCCAATGCTACTCCCCGTTTTGAAATCATATAACCGGCTACCGGGCTGTCAATTCCACCTGACAAAAGAAGCATCGCTTTCCCGTTGGTTCCAACCGGCATACCACCCGGTCCCGGAATGATTTCTGAATAAATATAGATCAAATCACGTACTTCCACGTTCAATTTTATAGCCGGTTTATGAACATCTACCCGAATTTCCGGAAAGGCATCCAAGATTGCCTCTCCCAAATCACAATTAATTTCCATGGAATTTTTCGGGTAACTTTTCTTTCCACGTCTTGCCTCCACCTTAAATGTGGTATTCTTATCCGGATACATTTTATCCATGTAGTCTACAACATCTTTTTTCAGTTGTTCAAATCCTTGATCCTCCACATGAACCACCGGACAGATTCCAACGATACCAAACACTCTCTTTAATGCTTCTACGGTTTCCTCATAGTCATAATACCCTTCACATTCCACGTAAATTCTTCCTTGTGAACGATGAACGTGAAACGTTCCTTCTACTGCCTGTAGGGCATATCTAATTTGTTGCATCAGCGCATCCTCAAACAGATATCGGTTCTTTCCTTTAATTCCAATTTCTCCATATTTAATCAAAAAAGCTTTAAACATCTTTTGCATCCTCTCTTTATTTCTAATATCTAGTATATTTTCGAAGCATCGGTACACAATTGTACAATGTTTCTAACGTATAATCAATCTCTTCTTTTGTGGTAAATTCAGAGAGACTGAAACGTAATGTGGCATCCAGATATTCTACGCTTGCTCCAATCCCCTTAAGCACGCCGCTAATTGCCGGATGATTGGACGCACAGGCGGAACCTGCAGATACATAAATCCCCTTATCTTCCAACGTGTGAAGCAGCACCTCACTTCGGATCCCTGCAAATCCCACACTGATGATGTGGGGAGCACTTGTTTCATCAGTTCGCCCATGAATTGTAATATTTTCTATTTTGGAAACACCTTCGATAAAGTATGCTTTCAATTCACGCATCACTGCCACTTTTTCTTCCAAGCCCGCATAAATCAGTTTCGCAGCCAGGCCGATTCCTGCAATACCCGGAACATTTTCTGTACCGGAACGAACATTTTTCTGTTGCTCACCGCCGAATACGATTGGCTTTATTTTTACCTTTTCATTGACATAAAGAACCCCCGTTCCCTTTGGTCCGTGAATCTTGTGTCCACTAATGGACATCAGGTCTACACCAATACGTTTCGGATAGATTCGATACTTTCCAAATCCTTGCACTGCATCCACATGAAACAATATATTCTTATTGTAATTCTTTATAATCTGTGCTGCTTCCTCTATCGGTTGTACAGAACCCACTTCGTTATTCACATACATGATGGACACCAATATCGTATCCTCACAAAGCGCCTCTTCAAGGGCATTCAGACGGATTTTTCCATCTTTATCCACCGGAAGATAGGTTACGCGGAACCCTTCTTCCTTCTCTAAATACTGCATGGTATTAAGGATCGCCGGATGTTCGATTGAAGAAGTGATGAGATGTTTCCCTGCACGGTGATTCGCCTTGGCACATCCAATCACTGCCAGATTGTCGCTTTCTGTACCGCCCGAAGTATAATAAATCTCTTTTTCTTGTACTTTTAAAAGTTTTGCCAAAGTCTCCTTTGACTCCTTTACATATTTTTCAGCATCTACCCCTTTTTTGTGCATAGAAGAAGGATTGCCATAATCTTCACACATAACTTTTCCAACAACCTCTTTTACTTCTTCATAGCATTTGGTCGTAGCCGAATTATCTAAATAAACTTCCATTATATTCTCCTAATTACACTTTCTTAGTATATAAATTATGTGATTAGCCTTCTAAGTGATACATCAAAATCGACAAAGTCGTAAGCCCTGCAGTCTCTGTGCGTAGAATCCGTTTTCCTAAGGTAATTGGCTTTGCTCCGTATTCCATGGCAGATTCTACCTCTGCAGTTTCAAATCCACCCTCCGGCCCAATAAAAATGCCGACAGATTGTCCCGGCCGAATACCGCCTATGATGTCTCTGGTTTCTTCCATACCCTCTGCCAATTCATAAGGAATGAGGACAATATCCAAGGTACGTGCATACTCCATTGCTTCTTTCCAAGTCATCACATCTGTCACTTTCGGAATCACATTTCTTCCTGATTGTTTCGCACCACTCTCTGCAATGCTGTTCCATCTTTCGACTTTTTTCGACGCTTTTTTCTCGTCCAATTTAACCACTGCTCTTTTCGTAGCAACGGGAATAATCTCATAGGCACCAAGTTCCACTGCCTTCTGCACGATCAACTCCATCTTATCACTTTTCGGAAGCCCTTGAAACAAATAAATTTTGGAAGGAAGTTCTGTATCGGCACTGCGTTCTTCTTTGATAGTCACACATACCTCTTCAGAAGTCATAGACTCAATTTCGCACAAATATTTTTTGTTGTCCCCATCACTGATTTCCAGTTCCTCGCCTATTTTCATTCGTAGAACATTCTTAATGTGATTGACATCCGTTCCTTCAATATAGATGCTACTTCCCTTTACCTGCCTAGGTGTTACAAAAAAATGATGCATACCATTCTCCTAATTCTTTCTAGCTGTTACAGAAACCCATTCGCCTTGATAGGTAACCTCCAACACTTCTAATCCAGCAGCTTTGACTGCCGCTACAACTGTCTCTTCTTTATCATTAATAATACCACTGGTAATGTAAATACCGCCTGTTTTCATCTGGTTTACAATAACCGGTGTCAATGGCACCAATACATCTGCCAAAATATTTGCGGCTACGATATCATATTTCTCATATCCTACTTTATCTTGAATCTCTTTATCGTCAATGATATTGCCAATCATCACTTCGTATTGATCTTTTGTAAGTCCGTTCACTTCCATGTTCTCATGGGTGGCATCAATTGCACACGGATCCAAATCGGTCCCCACAGAATATTTTGCTCCGAACTTCAAAGCAAGCATACCTAAGATTCCACTTCCGCAACCCACATCTAAAATAGTAGTCTCAGGTGTTACGAACTTACGAATCTGGCGAATGCAAAGTTGTGTCGTCTCATGCATCCCTGTACCAAATGCAGTGCCAGGATCAATATGGATGATCATCTTATCCTCATCCTCTGGTTTCACTTCTTCCCAGGATGGAATGATTAATACATCGTCCACATAGAATTGGTGGAAGTATTGTTTCCAATTATTCACCCAATCCACATCCTCCGTCTGAGATTCCTCGATGGTACATTCTCCTACATTTAAATAAGTACTCATCTCTTCTAATTCCACTTTCACATTTGCAAGAATGGTATCCTTGTCCTCTTCCTCTTCCAAATAAAAACTGATGTATGCCACACCATCATCTGCTGCAATTTCCGGCAGGATGTCTACGAACATCTGCTGCTTGTCGAGTTGTGTCAATGGTACTTTATCTTCAATTTCGATTCCCTGAATTCCAAGGTCCATAAGCATGCTGCTCACGATATCTTCACTTTCCGTTGTTGTTTTTAGTCTGAATTTATTCCATTTCATAGTATGGTCTCCCTCATGATTAATCTTTTAAGAGTATAGCAAAAATCCAGTCAAATGGCAATAAAAAAGAGACCGCATCACTGCAGCCTCTTTTCACATATTTGATTTTTAAGTAAATTATCGTTGTTATATGATTGAGTTTATTTTCGATAATTCATTCTACAAATCAATAGAAATATTTTGTTTTTCAATGTTGTGTTTTTCACAATATCCGGTTAAGAACAATGTTAACGCACCGTCACCTGTTACGTTACATGCTGTACCAAAGCTGTCTTGGATAGCAAAGATAGCAAGCATTAAAGCTGTACCTGCTTCATCAAATCCGAGAACACCTGTAATAAGACCTAAAGAAGCCATTACAGTACCACCTGGAACACCAGGAGCTCCAATAGCAAAGATAGCTAATAAAGCACAGAAAAGAATCATTGTTCCAATTGCAGGTAATTCTCCGTAAAGAACTTTTGATACAATCATAACGAAGAATACTTCTGTTAATACAGAACCACAAAGGTGAATGTTTGCAAATAAAGGTACACCAAAGTCTACCATGTCATCACGAAGAACTTTTGATTTCTTAGCACAGCTAAGAGCTACTGACAATGTAGCAGCTGATGACATTGTACCAACAGCTGTGATGTAAGCTGGTCCGTAGTGTCTTAATACTTCCCAGAAGCTCTTTCCAGAGTAGATTCCTGCTGAAATGTAAAGTACTGCTAACCAGATGTAGTGTCCAACCATAACGATTACTACTGCAATCAAGAAGATTGGTAATTGTTTTGTAATTGTTCCTTCGTATGCTAAGCATGCAAATGTACATGCGATAAATACTGGAAGGATTGGAATAACAATTTTAGAAACTAATTGTAATACAATTTTTTGGAATTCATCTAAAATTGTGATAACTGTTTTTGCTTTTGTCCAAACTGCAGCAAGACCAATAAATACTGAGAATGCCAATGCACTCATTACACTCATAATCTGTGGAATTGAAAGTGCAAATACATCTTTTGGTAACTCTTTTAATCCTACAGGATCACCAAATGATAATCCAGGAATAATCGCATAACCTGCTCCCATAGAAACAAGTGCTGCCAATACAGAAGATACATAAGCTAATACTAATGCAACTCCAAGCATCTTAGAAGCATTGCTTCCTAATTTTGTAATTGATGGAGCAATAAATCCGATTACAATAAGTGGAACGATAAAGTTAATTACTTGGCTTAAAATGTTTTTAATTGGTACAAGTACAACCATAAAGCTTTCTGGTACTACAAGACCAACGATGATACCAACGATGATACCAATTAAAAGTTTTGCTGGTAAGCTTGTTAATAATTTTTTCATAAAGTTTTTTCTCCTCTCTGCCGACCTTCAGTCGACATTCCTTTTTTGTGCCTCAATCATACACAAAATCATTTACTTTTTATTTTATTCACCGACCATGATTTTAATGATTTCATCATTTGTATGTTTCATGCCCAGTTTACCCAGACGGCCAACGTTCTGAATGGTGGCTTCCACTCCTGCTCCTACGATACCGTCATCTCTATAAAATTGCTGGCCGTTCTTGTACATATGATATCCTAAAATACCAGCTTCTACAGCCGATGCAATCTTAGCAGCACAAGATGCTTTCGCACCATCGCATACAATACCGGATACGATTCCCAGTGCATTCACAATTGTATGCTTAATCACATCATAACTTCCATCCAACAGATACGCAATACCTGCTCCTGCTCCCGCTCCTGCACTTACTGCACCACAGAAAGCAGAAAGACGTCCGATATATGTTTTTTGATGAATGGTAACAAGATTGGAAAGCGTTAATGCACGAATCAACTGTCCTTCACTTGCACCAATTTCTTTTGCGTATTCGATTACCGGAAGGGAGGTTGTCATACCTTGATTACCACTTCCCGAATTGATGATTACCGGAAGTTCGCATCCATTCATTCTGGCATCTGAGCCTGCAGCCGCTTTCGCCTTTGCTCTCACAAGAATGTTATTCCCATAGGTTTCTAACAAAACTCTTCCGATATTTGCACCGTAATCACCACGAAGTCCTTCCTCGGAAATCGCCGTGTTATATTCAATCTGTCTTGTAAGAATGTCTCTTACATCTTCAAGATCCACTGTGTTTGCAAAATCCACAATATCCTCAATATTCAGAAGGGAACGGTCTGTATGTCCCGATTCATCTTCCCCTTCTACTTCAACATTATGTAATACTTCTCCGTCTTTCTCAATCAAAACAATGTTGGTGTGGTAATTTACAATTCTTACTTTGGCATAGGAATCACCACTGTAAACTGTCACTACAATCTCAAATGTAACTCCCGTATCCACATGTTCCACCGAAATCGGAACTCTTTCCAGAAATTCTCGCATCTTTGCGATCTCTTCCTTTGAAACAACTGCAATACACTCTAACTTTTTCTCCGCTTTCCCTGCAACAATACCGGCTGTTGCCGCTGCCGGAATCCCCTTTAGGTGGTCTGTGTTTGGAACAATCACGCTCTTTACATTCTTAATAATACTTCCACTTGCTCCAATCAACACGCTCTCCGGCATACAACCAAGCACTTCCCTTGCCTTAGCTGCTGCATAAGCTAAAGCGATGGGCTCTGTACACCCCATGGCAGGAACCAGCTCTTCTTTTAAAGTCTGGACATATACTCCATACTTTACATCATTTTTCTTCATAAAGCTTTTCCTCGCTTTCCGTACAAATATTACTTATGTACATTATATCGTGGCTTTGATTGGTTGTAAATATCACCATAATGTTTTACCAAAAATTAACTTGCCACCAGAATTCGTTCTAGAAACTCTGTTTGAAGAATTGGCGTTTTTTCACATATTTTTTCCAATCTGTTCAAATTTAAATCTGAATGCTCCAGCTCTCTGGATACACGATGAGCAATATCTACGAAGCCGTAAAAATCCAATTTTTCTTCTTTTCCCTTCCACTTAGCAATTACCAATTCCTGTATGAGCAAAGTAGAAATTACAGCTGTTTTTATTTTGTTTACAATCTCTCCATCATACACCGCTCCACAAAAGTACGTGAACACAAAATATACCATCAGCTGCTCCAAATAGCAGGACCAGGTATCATAATTTGGGCTTTTTAGCCCCATATTCTTGTGGAAATCTTGTCTCATTTCCTCATAAGCTCGTTGCCCATCTCCATAAAGCGTAAACTCTGCTTTCTTTACATATTCCGGCCAGTCTGCTTTTAGAACTTCCAATTTTTGGAAGATACGAAAAATCTTGCGCATAGCACTGCAATACTCGTTTGATCCAATTCGATGCTCCTGTGTTTCCCTTTGAAACTCAAGCAATTGTTCCATGTTTCCAAATTGCTCTATGAACTGATCCATTTCAAGAAACTGCTCTTTATCGTAGGCATCCTGTATTTTCTGTGCCAAACGAAGGACTGCTGCCATACGAATGGCAATATCCACATCACGATTTTGGAGCATCTGAATCATTTTCTCTCGAGCATCCATAAGTTTGGTAAAAAGAAGATAATCATAGTCTTCGAATTCTTCATCTTCTTCCTCATCCTCAAAGGTAATAAACTGAACCGGCTCACTGCA
>JAZRON010000138.1:0-7398 GCA_045648725.1 Faecalimonas sp. | reverse complement strand
ACTGGAAGTATATCTTGTGTTCCGAATTTCCATTCCATTACAGACCAGTCTTTATTGGGCTTTCTGTCAGACCAACAATATTCGGATAAAGCTGTTTCTGATGCCAATTGTTCGTCTGCCATACACAAGACAAGGCTTTTCTTGCTTGGCTCTTTGTATGCTTTTACACCATCTGTAGTGGGCACAACAAATTTCTTCCATTGAGGTGAGGGGAGATTCAATGGACTATTGCCACCGCCAGAGAAATACAACAATGAACAGCCTATGAGAACAAGCAATATTGCTCCTCCAACAAGCATTTTTGACTTTCTATGTTTTGAGGTTCCCTTTGTCGTGTCCTCAGATTTACATTCTATAGTTTCTTGTACAGACGTTTTTTGGGGATCGAAATCATTGGCCTGACTGGTCTTTTGTTCCTTTGTCTCACTATCCAAATGAGACTCTTCAGTTCCGGATTGTAGAGGTTCGTTTTGCTGCGTTTCTTGCTGAACGTCAGTTTTTACAAGATTACCACATTTCACCTTAATCCATCCTATAATATTGGCAAAGAAGATATGTAAAATCGTTAATGCAATAATAAAGCCCCATACAATACCGACAAGCGCAAATCCGGCATAAGTGCTGTAAAGCGATTGTTCAAGATCTTTCAGACCACCCGAGGATGCGATGTTTGAAATACTTGAACCGCCAACAAGCGCCAATGTTATAATAGTTCCCAATGGTATCCATGTGTGCAGTGCAAGGTTAGAATCTGCAACGTTTTTTAGGTGGTTAAAGCCTTTTGACGCTCCACGGGAATAATGTCCGCTATTACTTAGTTTGCCGAAAGCGTTTTTCTGCTTACAGAATGCGATTATCGATAGCAACCAACAGATGAAGTATCCCAATAGATTGATGACCGGAAGGAAATGAAGCGCCCAGGAAATGAATGCTCCAGTAAGCAGTAAGATAAATGCTGTGCGCACTTTCTTCCATGAAGCACTATCTTCTGGGAGTAGACCTTTCAACTTAGAAGTACCCCATATAAAGGCTCCGTATGAAATGAACAGGATGATTTTGGCAATAGAACCCCAACTCATGAAATTGATTATTTCCGCAGGGACATCACCTTCATCGAAGAGGTTCAAAATCTGGCTCACAAAACTCATTATGGCTTCTATAACATCCAGCACACTTGAAATAACATTGCCAAATATGAAGACAAACACACACCACATCAGCACGGATGTATAAGTCTTCCATCGCTTTTGTTTTTCTGTAAATGATACCATAAACTCATTTTTTATAATTAAGAAATCCTTTTAAGAATATGTATATCAAATATTTAGATGATATACCGTAATTTTTAAAGAGGATGTGCCCAATTTTGACACACCCTCCAGTAAGAACTTAAATCACTTCTTCAGGAATATCATTCTGGGTAATCGGATTCTCGTTGTCTTCCTTTGTGATTTTTTCAAATGCAGTTTCGTAATCAGCCTTTTTCATTTCAATAACTTTCAATGAGGCTGTTCCTGCGTCAATTGAACCAGCATTAACCTCGGCATGCAACGCTTTTACATCATCGATTTTTCCCTCCTTCAAAGTCTTTATCATTTTAGCCTGGTGGCGCGCACTTTTGTATATTTCTTTCATTTCCTTTCCGCCTCTTCCAATTAGTATTGGGCCTGCTTTCAGGTATTTAGCATACGTTAAAGAATTAAGACCTAGATTCGCTAAAGAAGTGGTGGCTAATGTTGTAGCAAGTCCCAAGTTAGTCATATCCAAAGTGATGAGAGGATATGCCATAATCAGATCAAAATTCTGTATAAATGCTTTATTCGCGCTGCGAAGGTTTCCCATTGAGTCAACCACATGATATCGGATGTCTTTTTCTCCGTTTTCATCTACGATGTGAATTTCCGCAACTTCGTAAAAGACAATATCTTCTTTATAGTTTTCAATTTTACTGTTCAGACTATCGCATAAATTCAAATAGTCATCAAAATCCTTGTCACCGGTCAGCGCAGGCATTTTCCACACATACGCATCCTTTTTCTTCTTTCCTTTTTTCTCTTTCTTTTCCTTCTTTTCTGCCGGAACTTCTGCTGTAACCGGTGTGACGATTGCCATACATAGGCAACATACGATAAAATAAAAAAATCTTTTCATTACTTTTTGTTTTAATTGTGTTATAAAAATGTTGAAAACCCTACTTAATCCATTGAGAAACGAATCTTGACATTTCTGTCATTTGTTCGTCCTTCAATACTGAGGTGCTTGTTCTTTTTGATCTTTTTGTTTCCCACCACTTCGAAAATCAATGTTTTATATTGTTCTGGCAATAATGTGAGGCTGAATGTTCCGTCAGGAGTGTCAATTGTAGTAATGATTTCACCCTTATGAAGATAGTAGGTCTTTTCCATTTCCTCACAATCGGAATGCTGTGAACCGTATATGCGAACGTTTGTAATGGGAGTTTCAAGAAGTTTGCCTCCCTTGTAGTCACTTGCTACGCATCTGCCTTTGATTACAAGCCCTATTTTATTCTTTTGGCTTCTTAGACGTTCGGCTTCTTCTTTAAAATAACCGTCTCCGGTTTCCTTGTTCAAAGCGTCATAATGTGATGCGATTTCTTCAATCATGGCAACGAACTGTTCTTTATTGACTACTTTGTTGCCAGCAGAGAGTTCATAAAGCCGATCAGCCTTTTCGTCTGTCTCCGATTTAAACTTTGCCAACTCATCCATTTTTCGTGCGCTTTGCAATGCTGCCTGCTTATTGAGTGTTGTTGCGCCCTCTGCTTGTGCGGCACTTTCGTAAAACAGTTTGGCCGACTTATAATCTCTGTTTTTTTTGTGGCTTTCTGCCTGATGGACCATTTCTTCGTACTGAGTTTTAAATACGGTGACAGTCTTAGATAGCAGCATCACATTGAATTTCTTCTTTTCCTTGCTGTTTAATGAAAGTAGCACATCTGCATCAACAGAACGTTCGTTGGTTCCATCTCCTTTAATGCTGATATAGGTAAGTTGGTCCAATTCACGTTTTTTTTGCTCTGTCTGACTTTCCATTGCCTTGATTTCCGCTTCAATTGCATTTAATTGTGAATCCGATGCGTCAGTTTCCAGCATTTCATCGTAACGCTTGTTCAACTCCTCCAATTTTGTGTTACATTCCTGCAATTTGTTGTTTAACGATTGAAGTTCTTCCACATTGACAATCAAAGAGTCTACGTATGCGCCCGCTTTTGAAAGCCCGCTTTTAAGCATTGCTTTGAGTTTTGGACTATATGTTACCGTAAGTTTAATTTCGCTGTTGAACTCAATTAAAGCCCACCCGTTTCCACTTTGAATGTAATGGCTACCATCGTTATCAAGTTCCATTGTTATGGGATTGTCTACCAATTCAACATTGTAATATGACACTTCATTGGGACGTAGCAAAACCTGTCCTGTTTTTTCGCTGACTGTTGTCCCTTTTTGAGAGACATTAAATACTCTGTCCTTGCTGCGCGATATGTCAAGCAGCATTTTGTATTCGTAACCTTTTGCTGTTTTCTCTGGGGTGGCACATACTGGGTCAGAATTTACAGTAGTATTGATTACTATATCGTCAGATTTGGAAATAAATACGACCATAGATTTCCCGTCAAGTTCCTTGGTGGCAGTTTGTCTGGCATCTTTGGAAATGGTCATGACGGAAGATTGTGCATAGCCACAAAACATGTGCCCGATAAAGGCATACAAGAATAATAATCGCAATTTCATCATTTATTATTTTATCAGATCCTCAACAGAACTCATGTTAAATATATCTTCCTCGGGTAATTTCTGCTTTTCCCCGCTTCCGTTGCTTACAAAAGAAGGTTGCCAGGTCCTTACTTCTATTACAGGCTCGTTTTCATTGGTAAAGTTCCAAAGCAAGAACACATAGCCCTCATCACTATAGTTGCTTGACTTCCATTCCTGGTACAGACGCACACCATAATAATTAGGATTGTTTTGAGATTGTGTGATACCCGGACAACCACCATTGGTATCACCTCCGCCAATTTCGCTAAATTTGACATCAATGTACTTATTGCGCAAGAATGCACGTTTCAGATTTGTAAGGTATTCTTTTTTGGTTTGCCTGTTATATACCACTTTCGTGTTAGAATTACCAAAATCATTCGGACGTGTCCTTATAACCTTGCCTGTTATGATTACTGCATCATCGCTGAAGACCTTATTCATAAATTCGATGTCTTTTGTACAATATGCTGTGCGGAACTGCTCTATATAGTCCAGAATTATCATTCGGCGTTCTGTTTCAACAACAGATCCACAACGTTCCATGCTCTCGGATAGTTGGGCATCAAGAGCGAAACGGAAATCAGTGATTTTGCCAGTCTTATCAAACTCAACAACCGCCTCCTGATATGTCCCGCTTGTGAAAGACTCGTCCTGGGGTTCAAGGATCAGGGGTATTTGTCGTAATAGGTATGAATTTTGAAGTGGCCAACATCTGTCTACCACTTCTTCGTCATCGCAATAGAAATGGACAGTAGACCAAAGTGTTACCAATATATTTTTTGCATGGTCATCCATCTTAAGTGAAGCAGTGTTTATGTCTCTCTTGGCATGATAGGCATTGTTTATTTCTGTCAGCACTTGACCAAGATTTGTCTGCATTTTTTCAATAATGGCAAAATTATCAAAACCTTCATCCACTGTAATCGTCACTGTAATAGCATTTGTACGTAATGTTACCAACAATGCTATGGCAATTAAAAGTATTTTCTTCATATTCCTTTGTATTATTTGATTTTTACTCCAATAGCTCCATTGCCCTTGTAATTTGTTACTTGATCCGGTTGTTTTGTCTTCAAGTTTATCCGCTCAGGGCCTTGGCTCAATACTGCACAGATTTTACCTTCTTTTGAAAAGACAAAAACAACGTATTCATTTGGGTTATTCAACGAATTGTATTTGTTGAATTCAATGATTTTGCCTTCTGTTTTCAATTGTTTAAGCAATGTAGAGAGTTGTTCCGTGTTTTCCACTGCCAAAAATTGTTTTTCCATTTGTGGGTCTTCCAATCCAGGGATGTTTGGCTCTACTGGTTTGGCCGTTTGTTCTGTATCTTGGTTTACAACTTCAGAAACTGTTGCATTTTCCACTGGAATAATGTCCTTTTTCCTTACATACATAAATGCTCTGAACCAATTTCCTCGTGGCAGGGTTACGTCTTCAATTGTATAATTGGTGTTTGCAGTAACCACCTTATCGGAACCGGCAAATTTCTTTTGTTTTGCCACCCATTCGTTCACATTGTTATAGAGAATTTCTTTTGCCAGATCCATTGCTGCCTGTTGGTCTGCCATTGTTGCCTCGGCATATATGTAGTCAGCACTCTTTTTTATAACATTGATTTCTTTTTTCTTTTCATCTGTTGTTTCTTGGGCAACGGACGGAATAAGACAGAAACATGCCAAAATCCCAATAACGACTGTTTTTATTTTCTGTTGCATAATCTTTTATTTAATTTGTTTAAATTCTCCTGTCTTTAATACGTTTTCAGATATGTTGTGTAATGGAATATAACAGTATAATCTTGCTTGTGCATAATACTTTTCAGGATACATGATTGTTTTTGTTGGCACATCTATACTCAATAGATGCAGATATCCGCCAGTCTCATTTACCATGAAAATGGAACATTTATACGTATCCTCTTGTTTGCTCTTTAAACCGAAATACGGCACACATCCTTCATTGATGCAGAGTTGCCTCCATACCTTATAATCCACGGTCGCACTATCCGTCCTCAGACCATACTTGTCCAACAGGATTCTCACCTTCATGGCGTGTTCCGACTCAGGTGCAATCATTATGTTCGATATGGTTTTTATCATCCGGGCGGAGTCTGCAAGCAATGTCCAAGGTGTATCCGCCGTTTCTCTCGTATAGTAAATGTCGTTGCGCACCAATGGACTAACGAAGTACTTGCCATGCTTCGTATATTCCATGCCATTAGCGGAAACGTTTACTTGTGGCAATTCCGTTTCTTTGGAAAGCCCGCGACGTAATTTCTTAAACAGGGCATTCTCTAATTCCAGGGCATTGCATCCTGTCAGCAACTGATAGTCTATCTGAAATGACATATCCAGAAGCTTCCTTTCTCCATCAGTCCAAGACACTTTGTAGTAACGAAGACCGACGTGACTTTCGGAAAAGGATGTTGTGGTGTCCAACTTCAATGCTGTGAGGGCGTCACCATGGTCAAAGTGTACCTTGTCCCATCCCATCATGAAACGCTCGTCTGAAGTCTCTGGCAAAGCATTGTGTGTCAGCAGGTAGCGTTCCAAAAAGTCGTATATGGGCAGCGGATGTAGCCTGCGCATTTCCTTGGAAAAAAGAAGTAGTCCAATGTGCTCCACCTCTTTCCAATCGTTTACACGGACAGAAAGTTTGCGTCCCTTATACATATATATATAATGTGTGCCCGGGGATAGGGAGTCAAGGCAGTTTAGTCCCAGACACGAGGCCAGACGTTCCAGTCCCTTTGTGGTAAAATCTGTTGCCCGAGTCTCTAAACTTATTGCCAAAGCTATCAGTATGGCCGATATTATGCACCTGAAATTCATAACCCTTTGATCAGAAGACTTTTCTAATAATCCTATCCGAGAGGATGAACCTTCGGATAGGATTGATATAATTTTATTACAGATTATCTGTGTACCTTAATGACATTGCCATTCTTCTTGTAGAGCGTAACGAAGGATGCCTTTCCGTTTTCAAACACACCCTCTATGCGCTCGCCGGCTTCTGCCATCACGTCCTTTGTGCTGACAACCTTCTGTGCCTTGCTGTATGTGAGTACACCTGCACCGTCTGGTTTTCCGTTCACAATCTCGCCAACATATTTGCCGTAGCTTAGATTCAAAGTGCCTTGATGACGCTTTCCTTTTCCAGCCACAGTCTCGCTCTCAGATGTAATTACATAATCAACGCAAAGAATCTCACTATCCGTGAAATTACTGTCATCTTTACAAGCAATTACCTTTAGCGTGCAATTGTTTTTAAGTTCAATCGAATCTGTATACACGGCTGATGCAGATGTTGGATCTGTTCCGTCCAAAGTATAATACATTACAGCGCCTTCTGTCGCACATTCCAACTGAACCGTAACCTTGTTCTTATATTCACCTCCATTGGGTGTTGCCACAGGAGTAGCTACAGGAGTTGCTTCTGGAGTCTCTACAGGCGGCGTAATCAATGTATCCACCTTTTCGGGTTCAGAGTTGGGAGCCTTTCCATCGCCGCCGCTCAGCATGGAAACACCTACGCCAGCTCCTGCCAACAGAGCTACCACAGCGCCGATGATTACCTTCTTGCCGTGTTTCTTCAAGAATGTACCACCATCACTACCTCT
>JAZRON010000137.1:0-4191 GCA_045648725.1 Faecalimonas sp. | reverse complement strand
AATTATGCGCTTTCCATCTCTGCAACTACGAGAAAACCACGTGGCCAGGAAGTGGATGGGAAAGAATATTTCTTCAAAACCACAGAAGAATTTGAAAAAATGATTGCACAAGGCGAATTAATAGAGTATGCTAACTACGTGGGAAATTATTATGGAACACCAAAAGCATATGTGGAGCAGCAACTGAATGCCGGGAAAGACGTTATCTTGGAGATTGAGATCCAGGGTGCATTAAAAGTGAAAGAGAAATTTCCGGAAACATTGCTTCTGTTTGTCACACCGCCAAGCGCAACGATTTTAAAAGAGCGTTTGATTGGACGTGGAACAGAGACCATGGACGTGGTTGAAAAGCGTATGCAGCGTGCAGCAGAGGAAGCGGAAGGTCTGGAAGCCTATGACTATATCGTGGTGAACGATGATTTACAGACCTGTGTGATGCAGATGCATAATATTATTCAAAGCGAGCATTACAGAACTTTCCGAAACACCGAGTTTATGACTCAGATTAAAGAAGAACTAAAAGCCATTTGAAAGGAGAATTATACATGTTACATCCATCATATTCAGATTTGATGAAAGTAGTAAACCAAGACATAGAAGAGGGAGCAACTAAGGTTGTTAACAGCCGTTATTCTATCGTGCTTGCTACAGCAAAAAGAGCAAGACAAATCATTGCAGGAGATGAGCCAATGGTAGATGCAAAAGCAGGCGAAAAAGCTCTTTCTGTTGCAATTGATGAGTTAAACAATGCACAATTGAAGATTATTGCTGACGAGACAGAAGAATAAAAGATTGACTGAGACAGGTGCCAAGGTATCTGTCTCAAAGAATGTATAGGAGAAAATGTTTATGAATATTTTATTTGTATCATTAGGGTGCGATAAGAACCTGGTGGATACAGAAGTAATGCTGGGACTACTTGCCAAGCACGGCCACCAGATGGTGGATAGTGAAGAGATGGCAGATGTCATAGTCATTAATACTTGCTGTTTTATCCATGATGCAAAGGAAGAGAGTATCCAGACCATTTTAGAAATGGCTGAATATAAAAAAGAGGGTACATGTAAAGTGCTGATTGTGACTGGCTGTCTTGCACAGCGGTACAAGCAGGAGATTTTGGATGAGATTGAAGAAGTGGATGCGGTTTTGGGAACTACCTCATATGACAAGATTGTGGAAGTAATCAATGAGGCGATGGAAGGTCATAGATGCCTTGAAATGGAAGACATTGATGCACTTCCGGAGGTGGATAGTCAGCGACTGGTAACAACAGGCGGACATTTCGCTTATCTTAAGATTGCAGAAGGATGCGATAAGCACTGTACTTATTGCATTATTCCAAAGATTCGTGGGAATTTCAGAAGTGTACCTATGGAACGACTTTTAAAAGAAGCCAAAAGCCTAGTTGACCAAGGGGTGAAGGAACTTATCCTGGTAGCACAGGAGACTACTCTTTACGGAAAAGACCTGTACGGAGAAAAGTCCTTGCCAAAGCTTCTGAAAGAACTCTGTAAGATTAGTGGTCTCTATTGGATACGCATTTTATACTGTTATCCGGAGGAAATTACAGACGAGCTCATTCAAGTAATCAAAGAAGAGGACAAGATTTGCAACTATCTGGATTTGCCGATTCAGCATGCCAGCAATGACATTTTGAAACGGATGGGAAGAAGAACTTCCAAAGAACAATTGATAGAGATTGTTGGGAAACTTCGAAGGGAGATTCCGGATATAGCCATTCGAACCACATTGATTACAGGATTTCCGGGAGAAACTCAGGAGCAGCACGAGGAACTGATGGAATTCGTGGATGAGATGGAGTTTGACCGACTGGGCGTATTTACCTATTCGCCGGAGGAAGACACACCTGCAGCTACATTTGCAGATCAGATAGAGGAAAGTGTCAAAGAAGAACGTCAGGCTGATCTGATGGAACTTCAACAAGAGATTGCATTTGAATTGGCAGAAGAGATGATTGGAAAAGAAGTTTTGGTCATGATCGAAGGAAAGGTCGCCGATGAGAATGCATATGTAGGTAGAACCTACAAAGATGCACCAAATGTGGATGGCCTGATCTTTGTGGAGTCGGATGAAGAATTGATGTCAGGAGATTTCGCGAAAGTAAGAATAACAGGTGCATTAGAATACGATTTGATAGGAGAGATAATATCATGAATTTACCAAACAAATTAACAGTATTAAGAGTCATTATGGTTCCTTTTTTTGTAGCATTTATGTTGATTCCAAGCCTTGGAGGAGCAGCAAATAAATATATTGCGTTGGCTTTGTTTTGCATTGCAAGTTTTACAGACTTCTTAGACGGATATCTTGCAAGAAGAGACAACTTGGTAACTAATTTCGGGAAATTTATGGACCCGCTTGCAGATAAATTATTAGTATGTTCTGCACTTATTTGTTTGATTCCATCAGGAAAATTACCAACATGGATTGTACTTATTATCATTGCACGTGAATTTATCATCAGCGGTTTTCGTTTAGTTGCAGCTGACAATGGTATTGTTATTGCTGCAAGTTACTGGGGAAAATTTAAAACAGTATCTCATATGACAATGATTATTATGTTGATTTTAGATTTCCAAAATCCAATCTACCAATTTATTTCAGGTGTGGTAACGGGAATCGGACTTGCGCTTACTGTAGTTTCACTTGTTGACTACGTATGGAAGAACAAACAAGTTTTAACACAAGGCGGAATGTAGGAGCCATGAACTTAGAAGAAAAAGTTGTAAACAAACTACTTGAAAAGGGATACACAATCACTACGGCAGAGTCCTGCACAGGGGGACTTCTGGCCGGCAGGATTTTAAATGTGTCGGGGGCATCCGGTGTCTATAATGAAGGACACATTACATATTCCAATGAGGCAAAAGAAAGACTTTTGGGTGTATCTCATGAAACTTTAGTCCAATATGGAGCTGTCAGCAAGCAAACTGCAGGCGAGATGGCCCAAGGGGCAGCGGAAGCGGCCAATGCAGATGTTGGACTTAGTACAACGGGAATCGCGGGACCAAGCGGCGGAACATTGGAGAAACCAGTTGGACTCATATATATAGGGTGTCATATCGCAGGAGAAACCTATGTTAAAGAGTGTCGATTCCAAGGAAGCAGAGAAGAAAATCGAAATGCGGCGGTGGAAGCAGCGCTGGAACTTTTGTGGGAGAAACTGTAACAAAATTCGTCAAAAGGACTAGACATTGTGACGAGTTTATGCGACAATAGTGAGTAGTGTGGGTGTTAAATTAATAACAAACACCGCTTGAAGAAATTTAATAATACATACTTGAAAGGAGTTTTAATCATGATTTATTCACATGAAGTAAAAACTATGTGTCCGGTAGCCATTGGTGCTAATCATGGACCAGCTCCAATCCCAGAAGAAGCAAAATGGGTAAAAGCAAAAGAAGTAAAAGATATTTCAGGTTTAACACACGGTATTGGCTGGTGTGCACCTCAACAAGGAGCTTGTAAATTAACATTAAACGTAAAAGATGGTATCATCCAAGAAGCATTGGTAGAGACAATCGGATGTTCTGGTATGACTCACTCTGCAGCTATGGCTTCAGAAATCCTTCCAGGAAAAACTATCTTAGAAGCTTTGAATACAGACTTAGTATGTGACGCTATCAACACAGCGATGAGAGAATTATTCTTACAGATCGTTTACGGTAGAACACAATCTGCATTCTCAGAAGATGGTCTTCCAATCGGTGCAGGTCTTGAAGACTTAGGAAAAGGACTTCGTTCACAAGTTGGTACAATGTACGGAACATTAGCTAAAGGTCCTCGTTACCTTGAAATGGCTGAAGGTTATGTAACAGGTATCGCATTAGATGAAAACAACGAAATCATCGGATACCAATTCGTAAGCCTTGGAAAATTAACAGACTTCATCAAAAAAGGTGATGATCCTAACACAGCATGGGAAAAAGCAAAAGGACAATATGGCCGTGTTGCTGACGCTGTTAAGATTATCGACCCACGTCATGAATAATAGAAGGAGGACATAAAGATGGCTTTATTTGAATCATTTGAAAGACGTATTGACCAAATCAATGCGGTATTAAATAGCTATGGAATCGCTTCTATTGAAGAAGCTGAAAAAATTACAAAAGATGCTGGATTAGACGTTTACAATCAAGTAAAAGGAATCCAACCAATCTGTTTTGAAAA
>JAZRON010000136.1:0-2817 GCA_045648725.1 Faecalimonas sp. | reverse complement strand
CTAGGTTTCACAATCTTCGCCCCATTTTTCATAACGAGCCCGGCACCAATATATCCGCCAACCATGTTGCAGGCTGCAGCTGCAAGTCCAACAGTGAGAATGACCTCTCCATTTAATAAGAAGATAACCAGTGAGGTAATGTTAGATGTCAGATTAATCACTTTCGCCTGTGCATTTGCTGTTTTGATACTTAGCTTCGCAAAAATCGTAAACGCAATAATTAAAAAGGTTCCTGTTCCTGGACCATAAAAACCATCATACATTCCAATGATAAATGCAGCAACCGTAGCTGTTATGTAAGTGCGTTTGTTGAGTGAGACTTCATCGTCCCCACCATCGTGAAAAAGCTTCTTATTTAAAACAAGAAAAGCACAAACTGGTAAAATCGCCACCATAATATATAACATGATATCTTCGCTTACCAATAAAGAAAGATTTGCACCGATGGTAGAACCTAAAATTGCTGCGATAATCGATGGCACAGCCAGTTTAAAGTTTACCAATTTGTTTTTGATAAAACGAAATGTCGCAAGGGTGGTCCCACAGGTGGACGACAATTTGTTTGTGGCAACAGCCGTGTGCGGAGGGAACCCTGCAATCAAATATGCCGGCAGAGAGATGAGGCCTCCGCCACCTCCTATGGCATCAATCAGGCCTGCCAAAAACAAAAATGGGCAGACGATTAAAAATGTTTGATATGTAATTTCCATAATTATAATACCTCATAAAGTTTTATCCATGGGCTATTATAGGACTTGAAATGCTTAAAGTCAAGAAACTGACCAGGGTTTACAAAAGAAAGGATTTGTACTAAAATGAATAACAAGCAAAACGGAAAACAATGGGTAGCAGGAGGAAACGGCTATGAGTATAACAAGAGAACAGGCATATGAGATTTTGCAAAAATATATGGTGGGTGAAGCCTATCTTCAACATTCATACGCAGTGGAAGCGATTATGAGGGGTTTGGCAAAAAGACTTGCGCCAGATGAAGTGGAATATTGGGGAATCGTAGGACTGCTTCATGACTTGGATGAAGAGCACTGTGATTGGAAGAATCATCCGGAAGTGCATGGGCCTACCTCTGTTGAGATTTTGAAAAAAGAAGGTGTGGATGACAAGGTACTTCACGATGCCATTTGTGCTCACAACCCCAAATCGGGAGTGAAAGCGAAGACCACATTGCAATATGCAGTTTTGGCAGCAGACCCTATGAGCGGATTTGTAAAAGCAGTTGCCCAGATTTATCCGGACAAAAAGATTGCAAGTGTAAAGCATAAATCAGTAATGAAGAGATTCAATGAGGCAAGATTTGCGGCAGGAGCAAACCGTGATTATATGGAATCAATCGAGTTTACAAATTTAAGTTTGGAAGACCTTGTGGAAGTGGCTTTGGAAGAAATGGGAGCCATCTCAGATATTTTGGGATTGTAATAAGGAAAGTGGTGCAAAAAAATAGGATTTTGCACTACTTTTTTTATTTTACTACTTGACTTACTTGCATGCGTAGTGATAAAATATCCTAGCGTGCACGAAAATGCATATTATTTTTGTGCGCAAAAATATTTGTAACATTTACAAAGCAACCAACAGAATTCATAGGAGGTGAAAAGGATGCCAACATTTAACCAGTTAGTAAGAAAGGGACGTCAAACTTCTGTAAAGAAATCAACAGCTCCAGCTCTTCAAAAGGGATACAACTCTTTAAGAAAAAGAGCAACTGATGCTTCTGCTCCACAAAAACGTGGTGTTTGTACAGCAGTTAAGACAGCTACACCTAAGAAACCTAACTCAGCTCTTAGAAAGATCGCCAGAGTTCGTCTTTCAAACGGTATCGAAGTAACAAGCTATATCCCAGGTGAAGGACACAACCTTCAAGAGCATAGTGTTGTTCTTATCCGTGGTGGTAGAGTAAAAGACTTACCAGGTACAAGATATCATATCGTACGTGGTACTCTTGATACAGCAGGTGTTGCTAAGAGAAGACAAGCTCGTTCTAAATACGGCGCTAAGAGACCAAAAGACGCTAAAAAGTAATTTTAGTGCAAAGATTTAAAAAGTAGTAAGAAACAAAATCGAAGAATCACAAACAGAACTATGATTCCTGTAGGTTGCGGGTTATATCAATAGATAGTGCAGTCCCGCACGAACACATTATTTTTCATAGAAAGACACATGTGAGTACCGATGAATTAATTCAAACCATAATTAAGGAGGGAAGAACCGTGCCACGTAAAGGACATACTCAAAAAAGAGACGTATTAGCGGATCCAGTATACAACAGCAAAGTGGTTACAAAACTTATCAACAGCATTATGTTAGATGGTAAGAAAGGTGTAGCTCAAAAGATTGTATACGGAGCATTTGAAAGAATGGCTGAAAAAGCTGAAAAACCAGCTATGGAAGTGTTCGAAGAAGCAATGAATAACATTATGCCAGTACTTGAAGTTAAAGCAAGACGTATTGGTGGTGCAACATACCAAGTACCAATCGAAGTTAGAGCTGACAGAAGACAGGCATTAGCACTTCGCTGGATCACATTGTATTCTCGTAAAAGAGGCGAAAAGACAATGGAAGAAAGATTAGCAAACGAACTTCTTGATGCTATGAACAACACAGGTGCATCAGTTAAGAAGAAAGAAGATATGCACAAAATGGCAGAAGCAAACAAAGCATTTGCTCACTACCGTTTCTAATTTCAACCTGATGAAATTGATTCTAAAAATAGGAGGAAAAATTCATGGCTGGAAGAGATTATCCATTGGATAGAACCAGAAATATCGGTATTATGGCTCATATTGATGCTGGTAAGACTAC
>JAZRON010000135.1:0-1735 GCA_045648725.1 Faecalimonas sp. | reverse complement strand
TTCTTTATTTTAGGAACATCAGCTACGATTTTACCGATGAATGTGAGCAGTACCTATTTATATGATATTGGGATGTTAGTTGGAGTTATGGTAATCACATACATTCCGATTGCAAAGACGAAACGCGTAGGAAGACCAATGGGAATTGCCATGATACTTGCATATGTGGCATATACGATATATTTGATTATGAGATAAGGTGAATTGTTGGAGTGTATATGGATATGAGTAAGAATGATGTCAGAAAAGTAATTGCAGAGGGTAAAACCATATTGGGGATTGAGCTGGGCTCTACTCGTATTAAGGGAGTATTATTAGATGACAAAAATCAGATGTTGGCATCAGGCGGACACACATGGGAAAATCGTCTGGAGGACGGTGTATGGACCTATCATCTTGAAGATGTGTGGACAGGTCTGCAGGCATGTTTTGCAGATTTGAAGAAAAATGTAAAGGATACATATGATGTGGAACTTGAAACCATTGGCGCAATGGGAATCAGTGCTATGATGCATGGTTATCTTGTGTTTGATGAGAATGACAAGTTATTAGCACCGTTCCGTACTTGGAGAAACACCATGACAGAGCCGGCAACCATTGAACTTATGGAACTGTTGAATCATCAGATTCCACAGAGATGGAGTGTGGCTCACCTTTATCAATCTATTTTAGATGGTTTGGATCATGTGAAAGATATTCGTTTTATGACCACCTTATCTGGTTATGTTCATTGGATGTTAACGGGAGAGAAGGTGCTTGGTGTGGATGATGCATCGGGTATGTTCCCAATTGATACAGAAACAAAAACCTACTATGCAGATATGTTGGAAAAATTTGATGCGAAGGTTGCAGATAAAAACTATTCATGGAAGATAGAAGAAATTCTTCCAAAGGTCTTAGTGGCAGGAGAAGCAGCAGGGACAC
The DNA here is from genome assembly GCA_045648725.1 of Faecalimonas sp. Lineage (GTDB taxonomy): Bacteria > Bacillota > Clostridia > Lachnospirales > Lachnospiraceae > Faecalimonas. The sequence continues at coordinate 811 of JAZRON010000135.1, read as the reverse complement.
TTACTGAGGCAGGTGCAAGACTGTTAGATCCAAGTGGAGTATTGAAGGCGGGAGTACCGATGTGTCCACCGGCAGGAGATGCAGGAACCGGTATGGTAGCAACCAACAGTGTAAAGGTTCGTACCGGAAATGTGTCAGCAGGAACATCCGTATTCTCTATGATTGTTTTGGAGAAAAAGTTATCCAAAGTATATCCGGAAATTGATATTGTAACCACACCTGAAGGGAACTCGGTAGCCATGGTACATTGTAACAACTGTACCTCAGACTTGAATGCTTGGGTAAATCTCTTTAAGGAGTTTTGTGATACCTTTGGTGTGGAAATGGATATGGACACACTATATGGTGGACTTTATCGCAAAGCTTTGGAGGGTGATATGGATTGTGGCGGACTTTTGGCCTACAACTATTTCTCCGGAGAACACATTACCCATTTTGAAGAGGGACGCCCATTATTTGTCCGTGAACAAAATGCCAAATTTACATTGGCGAATTTCATGAGAACACATCTTTTTACATCCCTTGGTGCTATTAAAGTGGGAAATGATTTGTTGATCGAAAACGAAGGTGTAAAAGTGGATTCTATCTGGGGACATGGAGGTCTCTTTAAGACAGAAGGCGTAGGCCAGAGAATCCTTGCAGCAGCATTAAACACACCGGTATCGGTTATGAAAACTGCCAGCGAAGGTGGCGCATGGGGAATTGCCGTGCTTGCAGCTTACATGCTTCAGAAGGAAAACGGCGAGGCGTTGTGCGATTATTTACAGAATAAAATATTTGCAGGGGCAGAGAGTGTTACCCTAAACCCAGA
>JAZRON010000134.1:0-3814 GCA_045648725.1 Faecalimonas sp. | reverse complement strand
TCACGGAACTCTTCATATGTACGCACATAATCTAAGGTTGTATATTTAAATGCGTATTGGTCAGGGAATTCTTCTACCATGCGGTCTAAAACTTGTGAAAATGTAAGGTTAATTAATTCGTCTTTTTTCCATACATATTGTCCGGTACCATTGTGGTTCGGATACAATACTTTCTTTTTGCCACGAGTCTTTTCAAAACGACTCATGTAGTTTACAAAATGAGGGAAAATGACTTCGTAATCCGGAAGTTCTTCCATCCATTCTGTTTTCCATTCCAACGAAATAAATCCATCGTAGTCAATAGAAGAGAGTGCACGCATCATGTCAGCAACAGGAAGTGTACCTTCTCCTATTAAATTGTAGGTATCTTTATCATCAGAATCACGTAAATGTACGTGTTTCACATAAGCACCAAGATTTTTAATAGTAGTATCTGCGCTCTCGTCGTAATCACGGTATGGATGATGGATATCCCACAGGGCTGCAAGCTGGTCGCATGCAAAGTCATCCATCAGTGCGCGAAGGCGGGCTGTATCTGAATAGATTCCGCTTGTTTTTATTAAAATGGTTACGTCTGCATCGGCAGCATCTTTAATTAATTCTGTCAAACGCTCACGAACCAAGTCTTCATTATCATGCAGGGCAACGATGGTTACATATGGAACCTGCATTTGCTTTGCAATCTGAATCAGTTCCTTTAAAGAAGGAACAAAGTTCTCCTCATTGGAAGACAAATCACAAGAGGTATCAAAACAAGGAATCGTAAGTTTTTTCTCTCTCATCTGGCGGACAGTGGCTGCCATGTTATATTTGTGGAATGGGCCGCTGCGTTCCATTAATTCAGGAAATTTAGGTAAATTGTAAACTTCCACACCTTCAAAACGCATATTTTCGCCGGCGTCCAGCCATTCTTCCCAATTAAGATGTGCCCATCCTCTGGTAGAAAACGAAAGTTTCATTAAGCTTCCTCCTCCTCATAAACAATTTTGTTAAGTGCACTGATATAGGCCTGAATACTTGAACCTACAATATCAGTGGAAGTTCCGCGGCCTGAGTAGAGTTTTCCGTTGGAGCGTAATTTCACAACGGTTTCCCCCATGGCTTCACGACCTTCTGTTACAGAGCGAATTTGGAAATCATCTAATTCATAGTGACATCCAAGAATATTTTCCAATGCTAAGAATGCTGCATCTACAGGTCCGTCGCCAAGAGCGATGCCTTCTAAAAGCTGACCGTTTTTTTCTAATTTCATATGTGCCATAGAAGATGCAGTGTTGCTTGCAGTAATGTTATAACTACTCAATATATAAGTTGCCGGAACTTGCATAGCGGCAGAAGCAACGATGGTGTCCAATTCTTTAGAAGAAATAACGTCCTTGCGGGCTGCAATCTTCTGGAATGCATCCCAAACCTGTGCACCATCTTCTTCGCTCAAGTCATATCCTAATTTTTCAACTGCCTTTAATACAGTTGTCATATTGTCGCGGCTTGTAAGAGCCATGTCTTCAGAAACTTCTTGCACGCCATTGTCAAATGGAGAATTTTTACTGCGGCTGGTCTGACACATCCATTCAATCTGTTTGATGATACGGTTCATCTCAACTGTACGAACAGAGCAGGTAACACCGCACGAATCTCCTTTGGTAGCAAGAAGGCGAGATACATGTGGCAGTGAAATCTGGTTAATCTGGTAAGCCGCAGCCTTGATTTCTCTTGCACCATGTTTTACTGCGGCGATTGCGCAGGCATCAGCCATTGCTAATTCATTAGAACAAGCTACACCAAGTACAACATCTTTTAATTCTGCTACGTTTTCATACAGAGCATCTAAAAATACTCCAAATTCATCTGGGAGAATAGCTCCGGTTGCATCACAGACTGTAATTGTTTTTGCACCGGCAGCAATAGCGGTTTTAATTGCTTTGTATAAAAATGCAGAGTCACTTCTGGTTGCATCATCTGCGATAAATTCCACATCAGATGTTTTTGTGCAACAAGCAGTAATTGTCTCTTCGATTGCTTTTAACATAGCATCTGGTTTTTTGTGGAATAAATATTCCATTTGTACCGGACTTACAGAAGCAACTACCTGTAATCTAGGGTGTTTTGCTTCTTTTAATGCGTTCCATGTTGCATCTACACTTTCTGCAGATAATGCAACAGGTACGGCTACGATGCTGTTTTTTACAGTAGAAGCCACAGATTTAATGCGAAGTGAGTCAATCTTTGGTTGTTTGATTTCCTCTAATTCGATGACTGTAACCCCTAATTTATCCAACAATTTTGGGATTTCTAATTTTTCTTTAAAAGATAGAGTGAATTCCTTTCCTGTTTGTTTCATGGTAATGTCACTGATTCTAATTTGGTCCATGTTGTTCCTCCTCTTTCCTTAACATGATATACATAAAAAAATCCTTGAAGCTAAAAAGCCTCAAGGACGAATAAACAATTCGCGGTACCACCTTGCTTATAGCCGCCTCACAGCAGACTATCTCTCTCGGACTCATGTGCTAAGCCCAAAGCCGATAACGGGGCAACCGTACTCCACTACACAAATAGATTGTTTCTTCGCAGAGTCGACTCGGGAGTGAGGCTGCTTTTCTTCCATCGGTACCGGTTCACACCAACCACCGGCTCTCTGAAACGCTCTGTGAAGAAGCATAATTCCGTCATAGTCATTTCCTATTAAAAATTAAAAGAATTATAGCACGTTAGTGCGGTAAAGTCAAACATTTTTTGCTTGTTTTTAACCCATCTGAAAAACAATTCCCGCCACAGCAGATGCAACAATGAAAATAATCGGATGAAAGCCCTTCGTTTTCTTAACTTTATTCGTGAAAATCCATAACACAATAGCAAGTCCCCAGCCAATCCAATTGATTCCATCCAACTGAAAACCATTTGCAAAACTTTCCGGTTCAAAAAGGTTGTTAATCACAACGCTCAGACCTGCAGCAGCCACGAGACCCATGGATGCAGGTCGAAGACCATAAAATGCATTATTTACATATTTGTTGTCCCTGAAATTTCTCAGGAACATTGCAACAATTAAGATCACAATAATCGATGGAGTGACAAGCCCCAAAGTTGCAGTTGCAGCTCCGAGTACAGCATGAAGCGATCCACCTTCCTGCATGCCGGTAATGTATCCTACATAGGTTGCCATGTTTACACCGATAGGGCCCGGAGTAGATTCGCTCACTGCAATCATATTTGCCAAATCATCGTAAGTAAACCAGCCAGTGGCATCAGACATTCTGTATAGGAACGGAATAGTTGCCATGCCGCCGCCTATGGTGAATAGGCCGGTCTTAAAAAACTCATAAAATAATTTCAAATACAGCATTAGGCTTTCCCTCCTTCCAAGGCTTTTAGAATAATCCCTGTGAGGGCGGAAACAATAACAAAAATAATAGGACTGATATTCGTAAAAGTACTTCCTAACGCCACAATTAGAAAAATAAGAAGCGTAGGAATATTAATAATCGATTTTTTGGATAATTTTGTAACCGCATTTAAGATCAGTACACATACGCAGATACGAATGCCGCCAAATGCATTTTTCACCCATATAAGATGGGAAAATGCCTCAATTACTCCTGCGAGTAGGGAGATAATAATAATCGAAGGAAATACCACACCTAAAGTGGCGATAATGCCGCCTAAAACTCCTTTGTATTTTTGACCAATGAAAGTAGCAGTATTTACAGCGATAACGCCGGGTGTACATTGACCAATGGCAAAGTAGTCCACCAGTTCTTCTTCCGTTGCCCAGTTTTTATTGTCAACCACTTCACGTTGGAGGATTGGTAGC
>JAZRON010000133.1:0-19603 GCA_045648725.1 Faecalimonas sp. | reverse complement strand
AAAGAAATCAAACAAACTAAAGAATCCTTGGAATTGACACCGGCTGACCGCACAGATTTGATTGAAGACTATAAAAAACGTCTTGCAGTATTAGAAGAATTTGCTCCAAAGATGATGGACGCAGATGAAATCAAAGCAATTGTTGCAGGTGTGCTTGCAGATTTAGGTATTGATGCACCAACAGCAAAAGATAAGGGCCGTATTATGAAAGAGCTTATGCCAAAGGTAAAAGGAAAAGCAGACGGCAAATTGGTAAACGAGATTGTGGGTTCATTTATGGCTTAATAATAAGATATAATTCTAAACACCCCGTAATATATGAAAATGAAGACATCGGTTTCCGCACAGGCTTCATTTTCATATATTACGGGGTGTTTTATGTATGAAAACTTATTATTTATTCTCTTTTAATAAATCTTTATAGAATGTATCCATTTCTTTTTTTGTCTTGAATGTGGCAACGTACATCTGGTTTCCCATGGCTCCTGAAAGAGCATCCGGGATACGAGTTACCATCCTCATGGCGTCTCCGTATTTTTCCATTCTGTCCTCATGTTTCATCACATAGTCGATGTTGTCGCGGAGGCCGGCAAATGCACAGTATGTTTCTTCGCCGATTTCTACCGTAGACTTGTCAAATGCAATCATGTCTGCCCAAATCTTATATACGTTTGTGCTGTGACCGAAGTTGATCATATCTGGTGTAAATCCACCACATGGACGCATGTTTACTTCCAATGCAACCACATCGCCTTTTTTGCCGATTGCTTGGTCTGAAAGAAGGCGGAAGAATTCGAAGTGAACAAAACGGCTTTTTACACCGAAACTTTTTACGGTAGCACGTCCTGCTTCACGAGTATCTTTTGGAAGGTTCTTTACAATGTAGTAAATGGAACTCTTTTCGTCGTTTACTACATCCATAATAGAAAGTGGAGTTACATTACCTGTTTCAAAAATCGGTTCTCCGTTAGAATCAATAATTGCATCATAAGAGTTTACTTCCGCATCAATAAATTCTTCCATGATGTATAAGGTGTCATTCCATTTTTCTTCAAAGAAATTGTTCATTTCTTCGTCACTGCTGATTTTAAATGTGTGAGAAGCACCAACACCGTTGTCTGGTTTTGCTACGATAGGGTAGCCAACTTCTTTGGCGAAAGCAAGGCAGTTTTTAAGGTTGTCTACTAAGTGGTAACGGGCAACTGGAATTCCTGCCTTTGTATAAAATTCTTTCATTTTTGATTTGTACTTAATACGTGGCATGTCAGATGCCTGGAATCCACTTGTGATATGGAAGTCTGTACGAAGTTGTGCATCTCTTTCTAACCAGTATTCGTTGTTGGATTCCAACCAGTCAATGCGGCCATGTTTGAATGTTAAAAATGCCACAGCACGGTATACTTCATCATAGTTTTCCAAGCTGTTTACTTTGTAGTATTCATTCAAACTATTTTTCAAGTCTTCAGTTAATTCGTCGTAAGGTTGTTCGCCGATTCCCTATACGTTCATTCCGTTATTTTTTAATTCACGGCAGAACTGCCAGTAATTGGTAGGGAAGTTTGGTGAAATAAAAATAAAATTTTTCATGTTTTTGTTCCTCTCTTTCTAACGTTGGTCTAATAACCATGGTACGAAATATGCAACTTGTTTGTACCACCAATCCCAATCGTGTGCACAATCATTTCCCCAGAAATCTACCCAGATATTGATTCCGTTACTCTTGAAAATGGAATCTAATTGTCTTGTGGTCTCCGGGATTTCCCAAGCACCCTGTCCAACGCAGATGACTGCGCGTTGTTGGTTGTACATGGATATGTATGGGTGATCAGAAGGCATATTCGCCAAGTAATGAACTGGCGAGTTCTGATATACCAAGCCGTTCATGAAGTTTCCAAATCCATATTCTGAGGTATAAATGCCACTTAACGCAAGTAGGCGGTCAAACAGGTTTGGAAATCTGAAATAGAGATTGGCTGCATGAGTTGCACCAAGGCTACAACCAAACACTAAGATTCCAGGCACTCCATCCCAACCATTTTTTTCATTGGTCATTCGATGGATGAAAGGAACCATCTCCTGAGTAATGTAAGAAATCCATTGCTCATAGCGTTCTATACGCCACTCGGCGTTTCCCCAGGTGTCAGACCATGTTTCAATATCAATGGTGTCAATAGAAAAGACCATGACCTGTCCAGATTCTATCCAAGGTGACCATGTGTCTGTCATCTTAAAATTTTCAAAATCAAAAAAGCGACCATCTTGGCATGGGATAAAGAGAACAGGTCTTCCGCCATGTCCATATACTTTACATTCCATATCCCGTCCAAGTGATGGACTATAAAACTTAAAATATTGTGTTTCCATTAGTATCCTCCTGGTTATCGATATCCTTTGTATAGCAGTGTGTTCATAAAGATTGGAATCTGTGCTTCCCAACAGGCTTCACAATGGTCCCCATATGGAACAATTCTGCTTGTTAAAAATACTCTCTTTTTCAAAAGAAGAGACGAAACTTTGTGAAATTGATTTTCCATGCGGCGATGAAATCCCATTTCCCTGGAACCATAATCCATATAAATGCGAGTATTTGAATGGAGAGTAGATTCCTTAATCAATTGCTCTATACAGGCTGGATTAGTCCATATAGATGGAGAAAGGGCTGCTGCACCTGAAAAATAATCGTTGTACGCCAGAATTGCGTATAAACTCATAAGCCCACCCATAGAACTTCCGGCGATAAAAGTGTGATTCCGATCCGGAAGAGTGCGAAAATGGGAATCAATGTCTTTTTTAAAGGAATGAATCAACCATTCCATTGTGGTTTCCCCATAGCCTTTGATTTCGCCTATGTCACGATTTTTGAAATCAAAAGGGGAGTATTCTTTTAAACGTCCATGGTCTGGACTGTGATTACACTCCACAGCAGCAATAATCAGTTCAGTTCTTGTACGGTCCATGAACTTTTTCATGCCCCAACTTTTTCCGTAGGTGGCGTCTGCGTCAAAGAAGACATTGTGGCCATCAAACATGTATAAAACTGGGTAGCGTTTGTCAGGGTTCTTTTTATAAGAAGCTGGCAGATAAATATAGGCACGTCTTTCATCTGGTCCGTTTGGAGAAGGAAAGACGATGTTCCATTTTTTTACCATTTTTTAGTAATCTCCATTCTAGTATTTGATGTGTGTATGTTTGCACACGGAATGAATATAGCATAATATGGTAGAAAGAGCAAGATATTTGGCCGGTATAGGTTGACAAGTTTTTTGGAAAAAAGGTATAATTAAATATAATTTTTATTTACGAAAGGAAGAAAAGGAATGACGGGAAAAGTAAAAAAACAAAAGGTCGGGATTCTTGGCACAATCGAACGTGTGGGAAATGCCCTTCCACATCCATTTATTTTGTTCTTAATCATCACAGGTGTGTTAGTAGGGTTGGCAGCGATTCTGTCCGCTTTTGGTGTTTCTGTAACAAATCCTACAACAGAGGAAGTTGTAGCGGTAAAGAGCTTGCTTAATAAAGATGGACTTTCGTGGTTCATGACAAGTATGGTAAGCAACTTCTCAAGTTTTGCAGCTTTGGGAGTAGTATTAGCAATGCAGATGGCAATTGGAGTTGCAGAAGGCAGCGGTCTTTTAACAACAGCTATGCGCCGTGCGATTTTAGGAGTGCCAACATGGCTTCTTACAGCAGTAGTAATCTTCTTAGGTATTAACGGAAGTATTGCTTCTGAAGCATCTATCATCTTTATTCCACCATTGGCTGCAACAGCTTTCTTAGCAGCAGGTAAGCATCCAGTGGCAGGTTTGATGGCTGGTTATGCAGCGGTAAACGCAGGTTTCACAGCAAACGTTATGATTACAGCAACAGATGCGTTATTATATCCTGTTACAGAAGAGATTGCAAAAGGTATTGATCCATCATACTCAACAACAGTAGCAAATAACTGGTATTTTATGATTGCTTCATGTATCTTGCTTACAATCGTAGGTGTATTTGTAAACAATAAGTTTATTGCACCACGTCTTGGGAAGTATGAAGGAGAAAATGTTGATAACGAACGCGATGCTACAGATATTGAAAAGAAAGGTCTTCGCAACGCAGGTATTTTCAGCGTAATTTACATAGCAATTATTTTAATTGGATTGATTCCAAAGAATGGTTTCCTTCGTGATGCAGAAGGCAGCGTTTTAAATGGACCATTTATTGCAGGTCTTGTTGGTTTCTTGATTTTATACTTTATCTTAGTTGGTATCGTATATGGCAAGACAGTAGGCGCATTTAAGACAGCAAGTGATGTTCCTAAGATGATGGCAGATTCGCTTAATTCTTTAACAGGTTATATTGTATTAGTATTTGTAATTGCTCAATTTATTCAAATTTTCAATTATACAAATTTAGGTACAGTAATCGCTGTTACAGGGGCAAACTTCTTAAAGAGTGCCGGATTAACAGGAATTCCAATGATCCTTTGTATCATTGTAATTACAACATTTGTAAACTTCTTCATGACAAGTGGTACTGCAAAATGGTACATCTTTGCACCTATTTTCGTACCAATGTTCATTATGCTTGGATACTCACCTGAATTTGCACAGGTTATTTACCGTATTGGTGATTCTTGTACAAACCCAATCACACCGATTTATCCTTACTTACCAATGATTATCGGTATGGCAGCGAAGTATGACAAGAAGGCAGGAATGGGAACTGTTATTTCCATGACACTTCCATATTCCATCTCATTCTTGATTTCATGGGTGATTATGGTTATCGCTTGGATGTTATTGAACTTACCATTAGGACCAGGTGCAACTGTATTTATGTAAACAGAACTAGAAAAGCCGTCTTAAAAAGGCGGCTTTTTATTTAAGGAAGGGAAGAACAATGGCTTATACAAAAATTATTTGCGGAAAACTCTATGATGGCATTCATGATGAATTACAGGAGAATCGAGAGATTCTAATCAAGGATAAATATATCGTAGAAGTAGGAGAAAAAGTGGCGACACCAGAGGATTGTAGAGTGGTAGATCTCTCTAATCTTACGGTGACACCAGGGATGATTGATGCTCATGTACATGCAAGTTTCTTTGACTGGAGAGAAATCGACAAAGATCCAATCTATTATTCCGATGCAATGCGTGCGTTAGCTGTTTCAGAGTGTGCGCGCCGTGCTTTGGCAGGCGGATTTACGACCATTCGCCACATTGGCTGGTTTCAAGAGGACTGTTCCCTTGATGTGAAACGTGCCATTGAAGCTGGATATATTGAGGGGGCGCGTATGATAGTGGCTCCACATTTGGTTTGCGCACCAGGAAGCCATGGGGATTCTACCCAGAAGATTGCAACCAACCCAAAACTTTCGGACTTTTTGGAAACTTGTATTCCAACGATGGGAAATGGTCCGGACTTCTTCCGTGGTGCCATCAGACATGAAGTGAAACTCGGAGCAGACTTCATTAAGATTATGGCAACAGGCGGATTCTTCACACCAAATGATTCACCGGAAGATAAGCAATTATCTTATGAGGAACTAAAGGCAATTATCGAAACAGCCCATTCCCTTCATAAAACGGTTACAGCACATGCGTATACAACAGAGTTTGTAACAACCTTAGCAGAACTTGGCATTGATGGTATCGAGCATGCATCGCTGATTGATGAAGCAACTGCAAGATTGTTGGAAGAAAAAGATATTTATGTAGTACCTACATTCTGTCCATATGATGAAATTGTGCTTTTAGATGAAGAGAAATTAGCACAAAAATCACCGGAATTCCAACGCAAACTTCGCTACTACAGAGATAATTTGGTGGAAAGCCGTGAAATTATAAAGAAGAGTAATCTGCGTCTTGGCTATGGTACTGACCTTGTAGTAGGATATCAAAACTATGAATGTGGACGTGAGTATTCCGCATGGCTCCGCAATGGTATGGATCCATTCCGCACCTTAAAGGCAGCGACAGCAGTGAATGCGGATATTCTTGGCATTAGTGATATTGTTGGTACAATTGAACCAGGGAAATATGCAGATATTGCGGCATGGAAACGTGATTTGTTGAAAGATGATAAGGCGCTTCTTGATTGTGCATTTGTTATGAAAGAGGGCAAGGAAGTAGCAGCGCATTCTATTATTGCTGATTATGAATAGGAGGCAAACATGAATTATCAAAAGCATTTGGATTATATTCGGTCATTAAATGACCAATTTAGATATTATAAAACAATTGAATCGTTGTTTGAACTAGATCAGTGGTCTGCGCTTCCACTGGAAGGCGGTGCTTACAGACAACAAGTGGCTACCCATATCGCAACGCAGAAGAGTAGTCTGTTTGATAGCGCTGAGGCGAAAAAAGCTGCAACTTACTTTAAAAGAGTGAATCTTAACGAAGTGGAAGACTATATTGAACGTGGTATCATTCGCAGTTTCTTGTTCCGTTATCGCAATCAGACACGTATGCCAAAAGATTTGATGCGTCAATATAGCATGTTGAAAGCAGAAACCATGAATAAATGGAAGGAAGCTCGCGAAAAGCAAGAATTCGAGATTTTCCGTCCATGGCTAGCGCAAGTGTTTGATTTGAAGAAACAGATTGCATTGGCAATTGACCCGGATGCACCAGCCTTTGATACGTTGGTTAGCATCAACGATGAGGGAACAGGCTGTGACGAAATCAGTCGAGAATTTGATGTGTTAAAAGTGGGGTTAACAAACCTGCGAAGCCGCATCGAAAATAGCAGCGTATCTCCAAATAGAGCTATTTTTGAAACACAAGTTGATCCGGCGCGTATAGAAGCGTTTTCGCAGCGTCTTGCTCGTGAAAGCGGCTATAAAGAAAGCCGTGGCGGCTTCAACAATAAAGTGGTACACGCATTTTCTTCGTTCATGGGGCCACGTGATGCACGTGTGTCAACTTATCAAAACGGCAGCCTGAATATGATATTTACATATTTGCATGAAGCAGGACACGCCATGTATGCTAGTGGCGGCAATGGTTTTGTCAATGCAGCAAATATGTGGGGAGGTATTGAAGGAAGCTTCCAAGAGTCAATGGCACGTTTTAACGAAAACATTGTTGGAAGAAGCAGGGCGTACTGGGAATATTACTATCCACAACTACAAAAAGAATTCTCTGAATTTGCAGATGTAAGTTTAGATGATTTCTACCTGTCAATGAATGCCGTAAAACCTACTCTTCGTCGAATCACAGCGGATGAAGTAACTTACAGTCTTCATGTAATTTTGCGTTATGAATTGGAACGTGATTGTTTTGCAGGCAAATTGGAAGTAGGAGATCTTTCACATGCGTGGAACGACCTGAGTGAGAAATATTTGGGAATTCGCCCGACAAATGACACTGAAGGCGTACTTCAGGATATGCACTGGGCAGGCGACTACATAGGATATTTCCAAAGCTATGCACTTGGTAATATTTATTGTGGTCAGTTAAGAGAAGCGATATTAAAAGAGATTCCAAATTTTGAAGAGCAGCTTCGTCAGGGGAAAATGGATCAATTAAATAACTGGCTAAATGAAAATATTCGTCAGTATGGTTGTTGTTTCACTGCAGGACAGATGGTGGAACGTGCTACAGGAAAGAGGCTTGATGCACAGCCGTTCTTGAATTACTTAGACGAGAAGTACGGGCGGATTTATAAATTATAAAATATGGTATATTATTTCTCCTTTTACAGATAATACTCACAGAGTAAATTTTGTAAAAGGAGATTTTTATATATGAAAGCAACAGGTATTGTACGCCGTATAGAGGCTGGTGTTATTAAAACACCAATGATTTACATAGCAAAATTTTGAGGCCGCCTTACTTATTTAGTAAGACAGCCTCTCGTTTTTCGCTATTCAGGCAGTACGCCGAATTTTCTGTACCTTGCACCTTGAGTGTTATAGACATCGGTAAAGTCTCCCGCAAAAGAATGACGCGGACACCAAGACCCCAACGTTCATTTGAAGGCATAATTTCCTCGGAAACAAATATTGTGTGTATTATATCACAACTAACTAAAAAAGTAAATTCGCACAGTATAAATCTCCTTGTTTTACAGATACTAACAGTACAAATTTGTAAAGCAAGGAGATTATTATATATTATGAAAGCAACAGGAATAGTTCGTAGAATAGAGGTTCGTGGAATAATAACACAGAATTATTACATATAGTAGAAGGACTTGACAAAAGAAAAGAAATAGACTAAAATAAAGTTAAACTTTAGATTAGTCGGAGACGTGATGATGAGTTACATTGAAAGAGCTATTACACCAATACTAAAAAAACGAGTGGATTCGAGCAAATGTGTGCTTATAACGGGAGCAAGACAAGTTGGAAAATCAACGCTTGTAAAACATGAATTTCCAGAGTATAATCGAGCAAATTTTGATGATAGGTTAACAAGATTACAAGCAAAAGAAGAACCAAAGCTTTTCTTTATGAATCATCCTTGTCCATTGTTTATTGACGAGGTTCAAAAAGAGAATAGCATTTTAGAAGATATTAAGCAGATTGTTGATGATTCTGAGGATAGAGGTATGTTTATTCTTTCTGGTTCACAAAAACTTGAATTGATGAAAGGAATGAGTGAGTCCCTAGCCGGTAGAGTATCGATATCCGAATTGGCAGGTCTTTCAATGCGTGAAATTCATAATGTGAAGTTCAATCGACATTTTGTACCAACGGATGAATACTTAAAGGAACGAGAAAAAGAAATAAAGACATATGATAATTTGTGGGAAATTATCCATAAAGGATCTTACCCGGAGTTATATGATGTGGAAAGAGATTGGCAGGAATATTATTCTTCATATGTGTCCACTTATTTAGAGAGAGATATTAATGAATTGATTTCTGCAGACAGCATTACATTTACTAAATTTCTTACATCTGTTGCTGCTAGAACGGGTGAGATGTTAAACTATGCAAATGTTGCAGGCGAAGTGGGCGTGAGCGAACCTACAATTAAAAGTTGGATTTCTATTTTGGAAAGAACTGGAATTGTATATCTGTTGCAACCATATAGTGCCAGTGCTTTAAATAGAGCAATAAAAACGCCTAAAATATATTTTAGAGATACAGGACTTGCATGTTATCTTACCAGATGGTTGACGGCTGACGCATTGAAGCATTCTGCTGTCGCAGGAAATATGTTTGAGACATTTGTTGTGTCAGAGATTTTGAAGTCTTATACAAACGAGGGAAAAGATTATAAGTTTAATATTTTTTATTATAGAGGCAAAGATAAAAATACTTTTGGGGAAAACGAAATTGACTTGGTTATAGAGGAGGATGGAGTACTGTATCCGATAGAAATTAAAATGTCGGGAAACCCTAAGGCTGAAATGGGAGCGACAAATCAAGTGTTAGATAAGGTGCAAGAAAAGACAAGGGGAATGGGAGTGATTCTCTGTTTAATTGATAAAAAGACATATTTGCGTGAAAATTTAGTTGCTCTTCCGTTAGAATATATATAAGAAAATTAAAATTGAGTGATGGTATATTATTTCTCCTTTTACAGATAATACTCACAGAGTAATTTTTGTAAAAGGAGATTTTTATATATGAAAGCAACAGGTATTGTCCGTCGTATAGACGATTTAGGAAGAGTGGTGGTCCCAAAAGAAATCCGCAGAACCTTGCGTATTCGTGAAGGTGACCCGCTGGAAATTTTCACAGACAGGCAGGGAGAGATTATTTTAAAAAAATATTCTCCAATTGGAGAATTATCCATATTTGCAAAAGAATACGCGGAAAGTCTTGCCAACACACTGGGCTGTACCGTATGCATTACAGATCACGACCAGGTAGTGGCAGCGGCAGGTGCCGGGAAAAAAGATTTGCAGGACAAATATATAAGTAAGCGTCTGGAACATGCTATTGAAGGAAGAGAGCAGGTTTTCGCAAATCAAGGAGAAAAGAAATTCATTCCGCTAACGGAAGATAGTGGAGATGATTTTGCAAGTCAGGTAATCTGTCCAATCATCTGTGAAGGTGATGCGCTTGGCTCTGTAGTTCTCTTAGAACGAAGTGAAAAGAAAAAAATGGGTGAGACAGAGCAGAAAGTAGCAGTATGTGCTGCTAATTTTCTTGGAAGACAAATGGAACAATAGGACATAATTCCTCAATCACTATCATAGATTGTGATAGAGAAGGAGGGAGTGTCATGAAAAACAGGATGGGAAAAGGGGCTCAGGTAATACAGATTATGAAGGCATTACTTGCGTCTTACATCGTGACTGGAATATTACTTTTTATTTTAACGCTGTTATTGTATAAATTTGAATGGGACGAGCAAATGGTAACGGCGGGAATCATTGCAATCTATGTGATATCTACATTTGCAGGTGGTTTTATTTTGGGTAAGCTGAAAGGTACAAGAAAATTTTTATGGGGGCTCATTATGGGCATATTATATTTCCTATTATTGTTCTTGATTTCTTTTGGTGTATACAGAAGTTTTGATGGAAATGCAACCAATGTGCTTACTACATTATTGCTTTGTGCAGGTGGTGGTATGTTAGGCGGGATGATTGCATAAAAAATACTTTTAAAATGATTTCTACTATGCTATAATAATTGAATAATTGTGAAGAAAATAAAGAGTCCGTGGAGTCGGACTCTTTGTATGTTTAGAAAAGCAAAGAGAGGTCATGGCGAATGAAAAAAAGCAGAGGTATTTTAAGTCTAATTTTTGTGGTGGCACTGATTGCCCTTTTGGGATTTACCTGCGTGGTTGGTTTTGGAAACTATGGTATGGGTGCAGCCAAGAATATTAAATTGGGGTTGGATTTGGCTGGAGGTGTAAGTATTACATATCAGGCAAAAGACAAGAATCCAACGGCGGAGCAGATGGCTGATACAATCTACAAATTGCAGAAGCGTGTGGAGCAGTATAGTACAGAAGCTACTGTGTATCAGGAAGGAACAGATCGAATCAATATCGAGATTCCGGGAGTTTCAGATGCAAATAAGATTTTGGGAGAACTTGGTAAACCAGGTTCCCTGCAGTTTAAGGATGAGTCAGGCAATGTGGTATTGGAAGGGACAGATGTGAAGGCAGCCAGTGCACAGACCATGACAGATGACTATGGCGGAAAGCAGTATGGAGTGGAATTGAATCTTACAACAGAAGGCACAAAGAAATTTGCGGATGTAACAGCAGCAAATGTGGGAAAATCCATTTCGATTGTATATGATGGTCAAGTAATCAGTAGTCCGAGAGTAAACGAAGCGATTACCGGTGGACAGGCGTGGATTGATGGAATGGCCTCTTATGAAGAAGCGAACACATTGGCATCCACTATTCGTATCGGAGGACTTCAATTAGAGTTAGAAGAACTTCGTTCCAATGTGGTGGGAGCACAGCTTGGAGAAGAGGCAGTCAGCACAAGTTTGGTGGCCGGTGCAATCGGACTTGCCATTGTATTTTTGTTTATGTGTGTGGTATATCTGCTTCCTGGATTTGCATCTAGTATAGCACTTATCATTTATACAGGAATCGTGATAGTGCTTTTGAATGCATTTGAGATTACATTGACCCTGCCGGGTATTGCAGGTATTATTCTGTCAATTGGTATGGCAGTGGATGCCAACGTTATTATTTTCGCCAGAGTGAAAGAAGAGATGGCAGCCGGAAAGAGCGTGAAGTCTTCTCTGAAAGCCGGATTTGAAAAGGCTCTTTCTGCTATTGTAGATGGTAATATTACTACATTGATTGCAGCAATTGTGTTAGGATTCATGGGTTCAGGAAGTGTGAAAGGATTTGCATATACCCTGGCATTAGGTATTGTGGTTTCTATGTTTACTGCATTGGTGATTACCAGAATCATTATTTATGCATTCTATGCAGTAGGACTTCGTAATCCAAAGTTATATGGTACGCAAAAACAACGCAAAACAAAGGATTTCTTAAGCCGAAAAGCAATCAGTTTTGCTATTTCAGGGGCTATTATCCTTGTTGGTGTTGCATTTATGGGAGTAAATGGAGCGAAAGGAAACGGCGCCTTCCAGTATGGTCTGGATTTCATGGGTGGTACCGCTTCTACCGTTACATTTGAGAAGGATTATTCAATTCAAGAGATTGATGAACTGATTATTCCGGTTGTGGAGAAGGTAACAGGAGATGCTAACGTACAGGCTCAAAAGGTACAGGATTCCAATGCTGTGATTATTAAGACAAGGAGCCTCGATTTAGAAGAACGTGAAGCATTCAATCAAGCGATGGCGGATGAGTTCCAAGTAGATGCTGCAACCATTACAGCGGAAAATATTAGTTCCACAATTAGTACGGAAATGAGAAACGACGCGATTATAGCATTACTGGTTGCAACGATTTGTATGCTTATATATATTCGTATTCGTTTCAAGGATATTCGTTTTGCTACAAGTGCAGTACTTGCGCTCTTGCATGACGTGCTGATTGTACTTGCATTTTATGGAATTTCAAGAATATCTATCGGAAATACGTTTATTGCATGTATCCTTACTATCGTAGGATATTCTATCAACGCAACCATCGTTATCTTTGACCGAATCCGCGAAGCGTTGGAAGAAAAGAAGAGAAACGAAGAATTATCTACATTGGTGAATAAAAGTATTACAGATACACTCACAAGAAGTATTTATACCAACTTGACAACATTTATTATGATTGCAGTTTTGTATGTACTTGGAGTGAATTCGATTAGAGAATTTGCGATGCCGCTCATGGTCGGTGTTATTGGGGGAACATTCTCTTCTATCTGTATTACAGGTCCACTGTGGTATGTAATGAAAACAAAGTTGGTAAAGAAATAAATAATAGGGGGACGGGAAAATCAAGGGGTTTTTCTGTCCTCTTTTGTATAGGAGTAAGTATGGAAAAATGGATTGAACTGCGAAAAGGCGCTCCTTTTCAAGAAATTTCAGAAAAATTTCAAATTCATCCTGTTTTGACAAGGCTGATTCGGAATCGAGATGTGGTGGGTCATGAGAATATTCAAATGTATCTCCATGGTACCATTGCTGATTTGCATGATGGAATGTTGATGAAGGACATGGATAAAGCGGTGGATATTCTGCTGGAAAAGATTCATGAGGATAAGAAGATTCGTGTCATAGGGGACTATGATATTGATGGGATTAATGCCACTTACATTTTGCTGGAGGGACTTGGTGCTCTTGGAGCCCATGTGGATATGGACATTCCTGACAGAATGAAGGATGGGTATGGTTTGAACATACATTTGATTGACAGAGCCTTTGATGCAGGGGTAGATACCATTATCACTTGTGATAACGGAATTGCAGCGAAAGATGAAATTGAATATGGAAAAAGTCTAGGTATGACAATCATTGTTACCGACCATCATGAAGTTCCGTTTGAAGAGGGAGAAGAAAAGAAATATGTTCTTCCAGCCGCAGATGCAGTGATTGATCCAAAACAAATGGACTGTCAATATCCCTTTAAGGGACTGTGTGGTGCTGCGGTAGCCTATAAGCTGGTAGAGACATTGTTTAACGTGACGGGGAACGACGTGGAGGATGTGGATTATCTTATGGAGAATGTGGCAATTGCAACCATAGGGGATGTGATGGATCTAGTGGAGGAAAACCGCATCTTTGTGAAACAAGGTTTGGATATGTTGAAAAGAACCAAAAATCTAGGACTAAAGGCCTTGATAGAATGTACGGGAGTAGATGTAGCCCGCTTGTCAGCGTATCACATCGGCTTTGTGATTGGACCTTGCCTTAACGCCAGCGGGAGACTGGATACGGCCAAGCGTGCATTGGAATTGTTGTGTGCAAAGACGAAAAAGGAAGCAGATATTCTGGCAGGGGATTTGAAAGCACTCAACGACAACCGAAAAGATATGACGGCCATTGCAGTGCAAGAGGCGATACAGCAGATAGAAGAGTCTTCCTTGCGTGAGGATAAGGTGCTGGTAGTCTATCTTCCGGAATGCCATGAAAGTCTTGCAGGAATCGTAGCAGGCAGAGTGAGAGAACGTTTTTACAGACCCACATTTATCCTGACAAAAGGGGAGGAGGGAGTCAAGGGCTCCGGACGCTCCATTGAAGGGTATCACATGTATGAGGAACTGAATAGATGCAAATCCATTTTAACCAGATTTGGCGGACACAAACTGGCTGCGGGCGTATCTATGGAAGAAGAACAGGTGGACATTTTTCGAAACATGCTGAATGAGAATACAATACTTACAGAGGAGGACTTGATTGCCAGAGTCGTTATCGATATGCAGTTACCTCTTCGATACCTCAGTGAACAGTTGGTAGATGAGTTGGAACTGCTGGAACCATTTGGGAAAGGAAATACAAAACCGGTTTTCGTGGAAAAAGAGATTGAGCTGTTAAAAGGGGAAATCATTGGGAAAAATCAGAATGTAATGAAAATGCAGGTGCGTGACGGATGCGGAACTACAATGGAAGCCATGTATTTTGGAGATATAGAGTTGTTTCTAGCACATTTAAAGGAACAATATGGACCGGAATCGGTGGAACGCATGTTGCGAGGATTTCAGACTGGCATGAAACAGGCGTTTACCTATTATCCAACCGTAAATGAATATATGGGAAGAAAAACTTTGCAAATTGTGATTCAAAATTATCAGTAGTTATGCTATACTAAAATATATTTTTTTGAACTAGGAGTGACTTTTATGACAAAACCAATCGAAGAATATGTAAGAAGTATTGTGGATTTCCCGGAACCGGGAATTATTTTTAGAGATGTAACAAGTATATTGGAGGATGCAGATGGCTTACATCTGGCAATCGACTTGATGCAGGAAAAATTAGAAGGAGTGGATTTTGATGTGATCGTTGGTCCGGAGTCAAGAGGATTTATCTTCGGAATGCCACTCGCATACAACTTACACAAAGCATTTATCCCTGTTCGCAAGAAAGGGAAACTCCCATGTGAGACGGTTTCCGTGGAATATGATTTGGAATATGGAAGTGCCGTGATTGAGATGCACAAGGATGCCATTAAACCGGGACAAAGGGTTGTTGTAATCGATGACCTGATGGCTACAGGAGGAACCATTGAAGCCATTACTAAGTTGGTGGAATCTTTAGGCGGCATTGTGGAAAAGATTGTATTTTTAATGGAATTAGAAGGATTAGAAGGAAGAAAGAAACTGGAAGGATACAATGTGGAGACGGTGATTGCATATCCGGGAAAATAATGTATCGAGGGGGCAAATACAATGGCATATGAGAGTAGTTTGGAAAATCCATATACCGCACTTGAGATTGTAGACGGTCATGCTGTAAAACCTACAGAGGACCATCAAGATCCCAAAAAGTTATATGAGATGTTAATTGCACGTGTTCGTAAGTATCACCCTTCTGCGGATATTACCATGATAGAGAAAGCGTTTGATATTGCATATCATGCGCATGAGGGACAATATCGTAAATCGGGGGAAGCATATATTATCCATCCGCTATGGGTGGGGATTATTTTGGCTGATCTGGAACTGGATAAAGAGACAATTGTAGCAGGTATCCTACATGATGTGGTGGAAGATACTGTGATGACAGAGGAAGAGATCACAGAGGCATTCGGCAAGGAAGTTGCCCTTCTGGTAGACGGGGTAACCAAGTTGGGGAAATTATCCTATTCTTCAGATAAGTTGGAAGTACAGGCAGAGAACCTTCGAAAGATGTTTCTTGCTATGGCCAAGGATATCCGTGTTATTTTGATTAAGCTTGCAGACCGCTTGCATAACATGAGAACGCTGGAATTTATGCGTCCGGAAAAGCAGATGGAAAAGGCAAAGGAGACTTTGGATATCTATGCTCCGATTGCACAGCGTTTGGGTATTTCCAAAATTAAGACAGAATTAGATGATTTATCATTAAAATATTCCAAGCCGGAAGTTTTTTATGATTTAGTGCGTCAGATTAATGCGCGCAAGACACAGAGGGAAGAGTTTGTAGACCATATTGTAAATGAGGTATATGAACATATGCAGAATGCCCACATCAAGTGTGAGGTAAAAGGCAGAGTAAAACATTTTTTCAGTATCTATAAGAAGATGGTGAACCAGGATAAGACCGTAGATGAGATTTACGATTTGTTTGCCGTTCGCATCATTGTGGATTCTGTGAAAGATTGTTACGCGGCGCTAGGTGTAATCCATGAGATGTATACACCGGTTCCGGGACGTTTCAAAGATTATATAGCAATGCCGAAACCAAACATGTATCAGTCTTTGCATACAACCTTGATGAGTTCGGTGGGCCAGCCTTTTGAAATTCAAATTCGTACGGCAGAGATGCATAAGACAGCAGAGTATGGTATCGCAGCACACTGGAAGTACAAAGAATCCAATGATGGCAAGAAGAGTGTGGAAACCCAGGAAGAAGAAAAGTTAACATGGCTTCGTCAGATTTTGGAATGGCAGCAGGATACCGATAACCGAGAATTTTTAAGTCTGTTAAAAGGCGGTTTGGATTTGTTTGCAGAAGATGTGTATTGTTTTACGCCAAACGGAGATGTAAAGAATCTTCCAAATGGATCTACACCGGTAGACTTCGCCTATGCAATCCACAGTGCTGTAGGGAATAAAATGGTTGGTGCCCGTGTAAACGGAAAACTGGTGAACATTGATTATAAAATCCAAAACGGGGATCGAATTGAGATCCTGACTTCACAGAATTCCCGCGGACCTAGCCGTGACTGGCTGAATATTGTAAAAAGTACTCAGGCACGTAACAAGATTAACCAGTGGTTTAAAAAGGAACTGAAAGAAGAAAATATTATTCGTGGAAAAGAACTGTTGGCTGCATATTGCAAGGCAAAATCCTTGGTACTCAGTGATTTGACAAAACCGAAGTATATGCAGGTTGTGCAGACAAAGTATGGTTTCCGAGAGTGGGAAGGTATCCTTTCTACCATTGGTCATGGAGGGCTGAAGGAAGGTCAGGTAATCAATCGACTTTTAGAGGAATATCAAAAAGATCATAAGGAAGAACTTACGGACGAAAAGATTATTGAGAGAGTCAATGAGGCCACCAAGAATAAGGCTCATGTCAGCAAGTCCAAGAGTGGAATTGTAGTAAAAGGGATTGATGATATGGCAGTACGTTTTTCAAGGTGCTGCAATCCGGTTCCGGGAGATGAGATTGTGGGCTTTGTCACCCGTGGACGAGGAATGTCCATTCACAGAACAGACTGTGTGAATATTATCAATTTATCGGAAGCAGAGCGGATTCGTCTGATTGATGCAGAATGGGAAGCGAGTATTACGGAAGAACGTGGTCAATATTTGTCAGGTATTAAGCTTTATGCAAACAACCGTCAGGGTCTACTGATGGAAGTTTCTAAGGTGTTTACAGAGAACAAACTGGATATAAGTTCTATTAATACCCATTTGAGCAAACAAGGTGTTGCAACGATGGAGCTTGGCTTTATAATCAGTGGACGTGATGAACTGACTCGTGTTGTGGAGAAACTTCGTCAGATTCCGGGAGTGATTGATATTGAGCGTACAGCAGGATAGAGGCTTCGGTTTTATCCGAAGCCTTTTTATATGGAGGTAATTGATGAAGATAGAAAAATTTGTACTTGGTTCCATGGGAACGAATTGTTATCTATTGATAAATGAAGAAACGATGCAGTTGGTAGTTGTGGATCCGGCCACATGTCCGGATTATTTAATCAGCCATGTGAAATGCAACGGATATATCCCAAAAGCAATTTTACTTACCCACAGCCATTTTGACCATGTGATGGGGATTGAGGGCTGGGTGAAAGAGTTTGGTATTCCTGTATATCTGCATGAAGCAGAAGCGGCGATTTTAGCGGATCCAAAACTGAATTTGTCATATATGTTTGGAACCAATTATAGCTACGACCAAGTGAAATCCCTGAAGGATGGAGAACTGCTTGAAGTGGCAGGATTGGAGTTCCAGGTGATTCATACACCGGGACACACGGCAGGTGGCTGCTGCTATTACGAAGCATCAGAAGGTGTTTTGATAAGTGGTGACACCTTGTTTTACAGAAGTGTAGGAAGAAGTGATTTTCCGACGGGAGATATGGAAACTTTGGTTTCTTCTATTAAAGAAAAACTATTCTGTTTGCCGGATGATGTCATGGTGTATCCGGGACATGATAGGGTGACATGTATTGCAGATGAGAAGATGGGGAATCCCTTTACGTAAAGCCTGTGTGATAAAGAGAGAAGAATAGAAGAAGTATATTTATATAAGACGTGGTGAAACTCAGATGATTCGAATTACTGTACAGAATGAAGTATACGCTTACGATATGTATCATATTACAAAAGCCTTTTGGCCGACGGAAAGTTATGAACAAATTGTAGATGAAAGCATGGAAGATGTCATTTATATAGAGGCAGAGGCGTACTCGGAGGACCCCTTTGTTGTGCATTCAAATGAAGTGGCAAACATACAAGAACGTAAACTAAGAAAACGCTATGTTAATTTAAAATTATATGATTGGCTACATGAGAAAACGAAAACAGAACTTGCTTGGGGGATTCTCACCGGGGTGCGTCCCACAAAGCTTATGATGGGCTTATTAGAGTCCGGCATGTCTGACGACGAAGTGAAAGGTTGGATGAAAGAAAACTACCGAATTACAGATGCCAAAGCAGAGTTGGGGCTTGCGGTTGCAAAGAAAGAGAAATCTCTCTTAGAACAACTGGATTATGAAAATGGTTACAGCCTCTACATCGGCATTTCGTTTTGTCCATCTATTTGTTCTTATTGTTCTTTTTCGTCTTATCCAATCGGATTGTGGAAAAAGCGTGTGGATGAGTACTTAGATGCTGTGTGCAAAGAATTAAGTTTTATTGGTGAAACAGCAAAACGAAACAACAAAACACTCAATACCGTTTATATCGGCGGTGGTACACCGACGACTCTCGAAGCAGAACAATTAGACAGATTGTTGACACATTTGGAACAGAATTTCTCGTTTGCAGACCTCAAAGAGATTACGGTAGAAGCAGGTCGTCCCGACAGTATTACTAAGGAAAAATTAGAGGTGTTGAAGGCACACAATATCGGCCGCATCTCCATCAATCCGCAGACCATGCAACAAAAGACACTTCATGAAATTGGAAGATGGCATACGGTAGAGGATATTAAACGTGTATATGCTATGGCAAGAGAGCTTGGTTTTGATAATATCAATATGGATTTGATTGCAGGGCTTCCGGGAGAAACCGCAGAGGATATGCAGGATACGTTAGAGCAGATTAAAGAATTGGCACCGGATAGTCTGACAGTGCATGCACTTGCCATGAAGCGGGCATCAAGACTGACGCGTGAACAGAAGGAAAATGTGGTGAAGCAAGAAGACAATACCGAACAGATAGCAGAAACACTCTCCAATATGATAGATATGGCAGCGGACTATGCAAGAGACATGGAGTTAGAGCCGTATTATCTTTACAGACAGAAAAATATTGCCGGAAATTTTGAAAATGTTGGCTATGCAAAGGTTGACAAAGCGGGAATATACAATATACTTATTATGGAGGAAAAACAATCCATTATTGCAGTAGGAGCAGGTGCATCTACTAAGATTGTGGTTCCGGAGGACAAAGCGGAGATT
>JAZRON010000132.1:0-4990 GCA_045648725.1 Faecalimonas sp. | reverse complement strand
ACATCCTTTGTGGATGGTGTCAACGCTGACCGAATGGCCATGGACTACCGCATGGAGCAAAGGACGGTAAACAGAAATACCAAACTTAGCATCAAAATGGCTCGCAACGGCGGTTTTGCCGCAGCAATAAAGTAGAAGAATTTACTATTATTTATAAGGTTGATTCTGATAGTAGGGACCAAGGATAACTTACAATGTATGCGATTTCTGTCTGGCCAGACTTTTGTTGCCGACTTACTTCAGATTCCACATCATAGTGATTACTCCTGCCTTTGGTTATATGCTTCCATTCATTAGGGGCATCTGGGACGTTCACCCTTTAGAACAGAGGTAAAACGTAAAATCGCCCATAGTTGTGTACTATGGGCGATTTCGTTTAACGATATCGTATATCGTATTTACATCTTTGATTTACCGAAAGGGATGTTGATACCGATGGTAACGCCGGAGTTGTTACCCAAAGGTATTCCCTGCTTTGAAAGGCTTGTGATAGTATGGTCCATTCCCACAAACAGATTGAAACCACGAGGATGAATGTTTGCCACCCAACCAAAGCTGGTGCCTCTGGTACCGAAACCAACATTGACACTGGCCTCAAGCCACTTTAAGGGAGAAACCGTTGCGCTGAGACGCTCCTCGTTCCAAGTGTAATTTCCCTGAATGCGTGTTGTACTCAACAAACCAACACTCAACTTATTATAGAAAGGCATCTCGTATTCCACACCTACATTAACAGTGGCTCCAAGCACACTTGTTGTTTTGCTTACACCACCATCCTGAAGTGCTATAAGACTGGAGAAACGATCAGCATAACCGTCTGTCTGATCATCGAAGGAAACACCAGGACCGTCGTCTACCTTTATATCATCGTAACCGGTAATGGTTACTTCCTTGCCATCATTGTAGGCCTTGTGTGTCTCGCTCCAGGACAAGAAGCCAAGATCCAAGACAGATGCACTAACCTTCAAGCCATCTACCCAACCTTGCTTGCCAAGATCCCATTCTGCGCCCAAATCAAAGCCGAGGCCCCATCCATTAATTCCATAGGAGTCCACATTGACATTACCAAAATCTATCTGCTCGTATGGTGTACCATCGTTATATTTTTTCTGGGACATTTCACCCCACTCAAACCCCTTAACACTGATTTCGGCCTCAGCATCTGCCACAAGTGTCCATTTGTCCTGAGATGCCAGATTCAAACTTGCATTCTTGACATTGAGCATGGCACGACCACCAGCCAACAGAGCTTTTACCTTAGCACCTACACGCCAAGCATCCGTCACATTGCGACTATGTCCAAAGCCAATCTCTACCCATGAAGTAGCATCTACAGAAATACCACTGAGGTCATAATTCTTATTTGTTAGTTCCTTTGTGGCCTCGAATAATCCATAAGGAGCATTGAAACCTACATTTGTACGTGAGGAAAGATTGAAAGTATTGAAACCGCCCCAAGCATGAAAACCAAAACTCAGAATATCCAGACGCATATCAATACCAGTATTGTTCTTGGCAGAGAATCCGCTCAAAGCCTCGTTTACCGGAATATTTGGATTCAAATATGTTGTCAATTGATTGCCATTGAACATCAACACATCGGTCAAGGACAAATTACCCGTCTGTGAGAGATTTAAATTGGCCAGTACAGGGACAGACACATAACCATTACGGTCATAATCCTTGGCTGGATTCAATTCGTGCCCATAAGTATAACCATCAAGGAAATATGCACTATTAAGATTTTGGGCAGCGGCAGTGCTACAGAAACCCAATGCAACAACCGCCAATATGTTTTTGATATTCTTTTTCATCTTATTTTACCTCTTTGAATGTCAATAATCGGTTTAATTAGCATCGTAACTGATACCACCCACCAAGGTTATCTTGATGTCCTCAAGTTTTATGCTTGCATCCTCCTTGAGCGTTCCCTCACCATCTGCCTCGGCTACTGCACGATAATGGAACTTGTCCAATCTGCCAAGCATCTCACCTATCGTATGACCCTGCAACGGTATAATCTCAATGGAGATAGGTTGAGATGACGTTGCATCTGGCCCCTTATGAGCCTCAATAACGATGTCACTCACATCAACTACACTACCATTCATACTATTATTATAACGGTCAAGAGCATCCACAGAAAGAGTAAGGCTCAAGGGGAAGTTTGTTACTACTGTAGCATCTATACGCACAGCCTTGGTGTCAAGTTTATCCAAATCCTCAAGATCATCACCAAGACCTTCCTCTGTTCCCTGATAAACAAGAACGAATTCTTCACCGAATGTTAGAGGAGTGTAAACATTGTAGTTTACTTTGACATCATAGTTGGCAGGAATAGGCATATTTTCTGTCTCCATTGTGATATCCTCAACTTCAACCTTTATTTCATCAGGCAGTTTCTTAAACAATTCGTTCAAACCTTCCACTGTCACAGGTATCACGGTCAGAGAAGCGTACTCCTGAGGAATTGCTGTAACCTCCTCTGGTTTGCCAGCAATACAGAACACCACATGCCCATTAGCAGGAATGGTAACCATACCAGTACCCTTCACCACAGGATCTGTACCATCAGTATATACTCCGGTCAGAGTAATAGAAGTCTGTGCATCAGAAGGCAGAGGATAGTCCACTTCCACAAATAGTGCAGGATTTGCCAAATCGAGTACCACAGCAGGATCATTCAAGAAATCTGGCAGGTCGTTCAGCTTTATGGGAGCAATGTTGCCAGCATCAGCCTGCACCTTACCAGCGAAACCTGTTACCTCAATATTCTTTTCAAATGAAGCTGTGCCATTGAAATCCAGAGTCGTTGGGCATATTGCATCGTAATTGCCAGTCTGATAAACGCGCAAGGCCTGCTCCATAGTCAAAGCTTCTAAATTGAAATCATTGGATTCGAGACGGAATGTGCCACCAATCTTGAACAAGCCAGACAGAGAAACATGACCGTCAACAAAAGTAAATCCTGCATCACCAGTAATAGCCTTGTCAAAGGTGATACGTATATGGATTTCATGATCCTCGTCTATAATGGTATTTTCGTCGGTCTCGGTAAGTACGATAATACCTTTAGTATTGTCTATACTTTTGGCCTCAACCACTTCCAGGACCTCTTCACCGCCCTTGAAAGTCCAATGAGTAAACTCAGCTGAGGACACACTTAATCCAACAGGAATCTGCAATGTCAAATCATCAAGATGTACCTTATTGACAAATTTTATTTCTGAGTCAAAACTGATCTGAACCTTAGCATCCAATGTGGTATTATCTGCGAAAGACACAGATGTCAATTCTACCACTTCCTTGGGGACGGTACTGGATACCGCATTGTCCAATTCGTAATAAGCCTTATCCTTATCCGTAATAGAATAGGTGTAAGTAAAATTAGGTAAGTCTGGAAGTTCTATTCCACCTATAGAAATACCAGCACGAGCTACTGAAGTAGAGCGAGATGGAAGAGGAGCATCAATATGAATATTTGCAACAATGGGCGATAGCTCGGGCTTGTTGATAACAATAGGCGTGATGTCAATACTGGGAATATTTGCACTGCCATTCTCCACTATAAAATACTCGCCGTTTATAATCTGCACTACTCCATCCTCCTTCAAATCCATCAGGTTCTTAAGAACGATTTCACCAGTGCTACTGGTTGGCAAAGTCAAATTACCAGATGTACCAATAGTCATGTCCACATTATCCAAATCATACTTCTCATCTATGCAAGAAGTAAAAAAGCATGTAGCCAAGACAAAAGCACAAAACTTAAATAAACGATTTGTCTTCATAGAGATTATTTTTAATGATTTTTAAGTTCTACAGAACTAAATACATGATAAACCTGAGCAAATATACTAAATAATGTAAAATTACCCAAATATTATCATGTTTTTTTGTTAACATTTAAAAAATAGCAGTCACCTCACCGCAACTGCTCCTTCTGTGATGTAAAGACAGTACTCCTTGCATTATAAATATTTTAAATGTACTCCCCCGCAATTGCTCCACCATGGTTCGAAATCCCTATTCCTATCTTCTGTTAAGATTGTTAAAGGCATCAATCAGCAAAGATATACCATCAATTACAGTCATTGGCCCATGCTTAGCTATCTGCTGTTGGCACTCTTCAATTTGTCGTTGGCATTCAACAGCAAGATTATATTCTTCTTGTGTATATGAGCCTATTATCTGAGCCTTGGATACGATGTAATTGCATATTTGAACTCTACAATCATAGAACGGCAACTGGCTATTTGAACTACATTATACACCAAAGAAGTTGCGCCACTAACAAGGACTTTTACTTTTTCGTTTTCTACTGTAACGACCTTTGCTGCAATTAAAAGCAAAATCTATTACTGTGTTATTCATAGAAAATGACTTTTAAGTGATGATTTAGAGGCGACGGTCAAGCATAACAATACGAAAATACCAGACAACTGACCCTATGAGAATCGTTTATTTGTGACCAATACATTGTAAGCAGACAAATATCGGTTTCTCAAGAGACTATTTGTACAGATAGATATACCTATTTCTCATAGCAGTAGTACTTACCTGAGAAAGTCAGTAGTACTTACTTGGCAAATCCAATACTACTTCTCTGTAAAAACAGCATATCCTCTTAATGTGTTTTTTCGTATATTCTTATGAAAATAGCATAAAAACAGACCTATTTCAGTGAGGCAAAAGCACGAAAACACATATTTTGCGCACAAATGTGCATTACAAACAGTAATCTAGCACTCCACAACAATTAAAAAGCACAACAGATTTTTACTGCAAAATTCCTTACAAATAAAGCATTACGAAAAAGAGCAGCTGCTACATTGCAACTGCTCTTTTTGTGGTGCCACCAGGAATCGAACCGGGGACACAAGGATTTTCAGTCCTTTGCTCTACCAACTGAGCTATGGCACCAACATGTGTGCTAACTTTCTTCTTAAAGGTGGTGCCACCAGGAATCGAACCGGGGACACAAGGATTT
>JAZRON010000131.1:0-2818 GCA_045648725.1 Faecalimonas sp. | reverse complement strand
CGACTACAACGTCAAACTTTCTGGCCTTGACACCGAAAGTACATACATTCTTACCTGCAAAGATACGGGAAAATCTGTGGAGAAAAGTGGTGCAGAACTCCTAAAAGGGTTCACGCTCCACATTGCCAACCCACGCGCCAGCCTGTTGTTAAGATATTGCAAAAAATAAACATTTGGCCCTTAGAGAGTCCGTTTCTCTAAGGGCCAAATGTTTATTTAATCTTCAACTATACTCGTACCGTCTACTTCACTTATCCAGCTTTTCAAACTTACTGTGCTGACTCTTATATTCAGGCACGATTCCCTTCATCTTCTTTACAATGGCCATGTCATCATAGGTATAACTCAACTCCAATAGGATTTCTTCATCTTCCTTGGCCTTTTCATAATCGTATTCTCTGACATCGGCAATCATAATCTTCGGATGATGTGTCGGTTTTGTAGTCTCATTGTCATTGAGCACTTCCTCAAACAGCTTTTCACCATCGCGCAAACCAGTATATTGTATTTGAACATCCTTTGCACCACTAAGTTTGATCATTCTTTTTGCCAGATCCACAATCTTTACCGGTTGTCCCATGTCAAAGACAAAAATCTCGCCACCCTTACCCATCGTTCCGGCTTCAATCACTAGTTTGCAAGCTTCGGGAATAAGCATGAAATAACGGATGATATCCGGATGTGTGACTGTAATGGGTCCTCCGTTCTGGATTTGCTCGCGAAACAGAGGTATCACAGAGCCGTTGCTACCAAGCACATTTCCGAAACGGGTTGTTACAAACTGGGTTACTCCTTTCACTTTTCCCTCAACGATTGCTTTGTTAAGAGACTGCACATAAATCTCGCATATTCGTTTGGAGCATCCCATCACATTTGTGGGATTTACGGCTTTATCTGTGGAAACCATCACAAATTTCTTAACCCCGAATTCTACTGACAAATCTGCTATGACACGCGTTCCGTAACAATTATTCTGAATGGCAATTGCTGGATTGTCTTCCATCATGGGCACATGCTTGTATGCGGCGGCATGGAACACGTAGTCTGGTCGGTTTGCAGCGAATATACTTCTCATGTGTCGCGTTTTTGTTATACTGGTCACAATTGTCACTGCATCAATGTAAGGGAACTTCTGCTTCATTTCAAGGCGGACATCATGCATTGGTGTCTCTGCCTGGTCAATCAGTACTACCTTTCTTGGCTTATATACAGCTATTTGACGAACCATTTCATGGCCAATACTTCCTGCCGCTCCAGTTATCATGATAACCTTGTTTCTGAGCTGTGTGCCGTTCGCCTCCATATCGACCTGTATCTGTGCACGGGGCAACAAGTCTTCCACCTCAACTTCTTTCAAACGTGCATGGTCTAATGGAGTCACTCCATCCCACTCCTCTGAAGAATTGACAAATACAATCTTTATGTTTGCTTCTATCAACTGATTTACCAATTTCTCATTATTACGTAAACGATCGATCTTCAAAGGCGAGACCATCAATATTTCTACGTGTAGAGCTTTCATTGTTTCTGCCAACTTGTCATTGTTGGCATAAATACGCTTGCCCATCAAATATTTTTTATCTGAGTCTTCCTTGTCACTTATGAAACCTACAACCTTATAATTCGCATATTGAGGTTGGTCTGAAATAAAACGAGCAAGTCCGATGCCTCCTGTTTTCACACCATATATGAACACACGCTTCCCTGTATTCGAACTCATGAAATTTTCGTAAACAGCACTAATGATCATTCGCACAGAGAACATTACTATTGTGGCTATCAGTACCATCAGTACCCAGTCCCGGCCGTTTATCGGGAAGAGCCAGTCTTGTGACCGGAACAAATAAAGTGCTGACAGCACCATTGCCGAACCAACCAACATACTCAATGCAATACGTTGCAAATCATAGATCGAACTATATCGCATAAAGCCGGAATAAGTATGGAAGATACGGAATGCAAGTATAAAAAAGATTAAAGAGACACCAGACAACGAGGTAATCTCAACAAAATATTCTGTCAAATACCCTGGCCTATGCATTACAAAACAGGACAACAGAGTTGACAAATACACTATGGTACAATCTATTAACAGAATTATCCAATATGGCAGTGCATTCTTAGTAAAATACCACTTGGCAAATTTATAGAAAAATGAGTTTACCATATTCCCGAAGTTATTTCTGCAAAGTTAGGGAAAAAAACGGGAACATGCAAATAAAACATGCATTAGTTCCCGTTATTCTGTATAACTTCAAAAATGTACTATTTTATGGAACTTAATAGCGTTCCTCTTCATTAGGGAAGTCTCCTTCCTTCACATCCATGATGTACTGACCGATCGCATCTGTCATGATAGTATGCAGATCTGCGTATCTGCGCAGGAACTTAGGAGCAAAGCCTTTGTTCATTCCCAACATGTCATGCACCACTAAAACTTGACCGTCTGCGGGACCACCACCGATTCCAATCACAGGAATGTGCAGGCTGTTGCATACTTTCTCGGTTAATGCGGTGGGTATTTTTTCCACGACCAAAGAGAAACATCCAGCCTCTTCAAGCGCCTTGGCATCGGACAATAGTTTCTGCGCTTCTGCCTCTTCTTTGGCGCGTACTGCATATGTGCCGAATTTATTGATACTCTGTGGAGTAAGGCCCAAATGCCACATAACAGGAATACCCGCATTCAAAATGGCTTTTATGGTGTCCAGAATTTCTACACCGCCCTCAAGTTTCAGTGCGTCAGCACCCGTTTCCTGCATGATGCGGATAGCATTCTTCACACCCTCAACCGGATTCACCTGATAAGTGCCGAAGG
>JAZRON010000130.1:0-8463 GCA_045648725.1 Faecalimonas sp. | reverse complement strand
CCTAAACTCTTTGCATTTTATATCCAACGTAGAAAATCCGATGCCATAAAAATGGTTCATCTTCTCCGCAATCTCTTTTGTGGAAAACAATTTCATCTCCTCGTCCGAAACTTCATATCCACTTTCCATACGGTTAGCCTGCGCCTGTACAAACTCCTGCTCCACACCGACTCCTCGTTCCACAAGACGGGCAGGCTCATCCAAAAACAGAATACTGTTCTCTCGCTCAAAATAATCCAGGAAAGAAACCCGTTTAAACTCTTCCTCCGGAAAATCGCTGGCTGGATAAATCAACAATTCTCCCAGATTTTCGATAGAACGTTGGCTTTCCACATCAAAAGTACGAATGGAATCAATCTCATCCCCCCAAAGTTCAACACGGATAGGAACCTCCTCTGTCAAAGGATACACATCCAGGATACCCCCACGGACTGCAAACTGTCCCGGACCTTCCACCTGCTCTTCTCTATCATAGCCTAGATGTATCATATCCTGCTTCAACCGTTCAAAATCCACCACATCCCCCAACTTCAGAGAAATGACTCTTTTCTTCATTTCCTCTAAAGGAATTAGGGCATCCATAAAGGCATCAAATGTAGCCACAACCGTAATTCCCTGATTCTCCATGAAAGCCTGAAACACTTCCATACGTTGTTTTACCAAATATTTTCCCCTCAAATCCGCCTGATAAAAAAGCAAATCCTTGGCCGGATAAAGGTACACTTTAGAATCTAAAAATTTGTATTCCTCATAAATCTGCTTCGCTTTTGTTTCACTAGAAACAGCGATGATTTTGTTTTCAAAACCATCGCTAAGTCCATACATCAAATGTGTTCTCTGAGAGGTGGTGCAGCCTGTAATCTGCAAAAACCCCTGTTTTTCTTTTCGCTTCCTCTGAATCGTCTCAAACTCAGCCAATTCTGATAATGGTGCCACAAAAGCTTGCATCTTCCTACTCCTTGCGCACTACTTTTTTGTTGAACTGATTCATAGCCTCATCTATTTCCCCTTGCAAAATCAATTCCACTGCCTGGATGGCACTTTGATAACCATCCTCCATCATTTCCTGCTCTGCCTTTGAGAAATGACCAAGCACATAATCTGCTAAATCATACTCCTTAGGTTTTTCACCTACACCAACTTTAATACGGTTAAAAACATTGGTACCCAGATGAGCAATGATGTTCTTAATTCCGTTATGTCCACCGGCACTTCCTTTTTTTCGGATACGGAGTTGTCCCACATCTAGACTGATATCATCAAAAATCACCAATAACTCGGATTCCTCATCTATCTTATAATAATCTACAAGACCTCTTACACTCTCACCACTTAGATTCATATATGTCTGTGGTTTCACAAGCAATACCTTCTGTCCTGCAACCATTCCCTTGCCACAAAATGCACGGCTTTTTCGTTCTGTCACCGTTATATTATATTTGTCCGCAATCTTGTCTATGACTGCAAAACCCACATTATGTCTAGTTCCTTCATATTCTTTTGTAGGATTCCCAAGACCGACAATGATAAACATCTCTCCACCTCATTTCCATACTGCTGTTCCTATTTTACAAGATGCGCCTCCATTTGTCACGCGAAGATGTGAATAATTTTTCTTTCTTCTTCATACATTATAAAAACAAATCATTCCATTCGATTAGGAGGCAGCTATGAGCTCGAAAACAAAAATCGTAGTATTACACATGAAAGAAATCATATACACAACCGTGTTTGTTGTATTAGGAATATTATTAGTCATATTGCTGGCATTTATGTTTCTTCCAAAAGGAGAAAGAAGTTCATCTGACCGGCCAAAATATGTGCCAGGTGTCTACACCTCCAGCGTAACTGTAGGCAACACAGATTTGGAGGTAGAAGTCTCTGTGGACAGTTCACACATCAATGCCATCCGTTTTAGCAACCTAGATGAATCCGTAACCACCATGTACCCTTTGGTACAGCCGGCCATCGAATCCATTGCTGACCAGGTATATGAAACTCAGTCCTTGAAAAACATCACTTATTCCGAAGAAAATCCCTATACTTCTCAAGTTATCCTAAACGCAATCAAAGACGCATTAAAAAAAGCCGAGGCCACTGAATGACCTCGGCAGTCTATTTACAGTCCACCCGCAAGTGTTGGGGGCCGTATCTACCCTTCCACAATCAGGTATTCTCCACTCGGTAATGCAAATACCTCTGATGCTTCCTCCAATTCCTCATCTGACATATCAGATATATCAGAACCATTCTCCTCAAAATATTCCCTTACTTCCTCTAGAGAATCCACAACCACTGCCATGCAATCTTCCAAGAAAGCCTCTGCCTCTTCTAAATTCTCTGCCACTGGTTCATCAAATAACTGTGACTGCTTTTTCAAAAATACCTTTAAACATTCCTCATCGTATGCGTACATAATCTACCTTTGCTCCTTTTCCACAATTGAAATCAATTCTTTTGGGTAATCAATAGTGTGTTTTGCTCCTTGTTGCACCAATAATTCTTTGGGTCGAAAGCCCCAAGTCACTCCAACCGTCTCCATCCCGGCACCTTTGCCTGTCTGCATGTCCACATCGGAATCTCCGATATAAACACACTCATCTTGGCTTACACCAAGTTTTTCCGCAATCATCAGTGCTGCTGTAGGATCCGGCTTTCTTGGAACATTCTCCTGCTGTCCCTGTACATGAATAAACGTCCCTTCTTCGAAGAATGAAGCCACCACATCCACGGTCTGCAAATGTGGTTTGTTAGACAATACTGCAAGTTTAACGCCTGCTTCTTTCAAACGGCTTAACATCTCTACAACTCCCTCATATGGTGCCACATGATAAGTGCAGTTCTCTTTAAATATGCGTCCATAAATCTCCATAGCCTCTTCCACATGGGCCAGTTCTTTATCACCGGTCGCTTGAAGTGCACGCTCAATTAAATATTTTGCTCCGCTTCCCACAAAGGACTTACACTGTTCGCTTGTAATGCAAGGTAAATGTAGTTCTTTCAGTGTTGCATTTACCGAATAAGTCAAGGATTCTAATGTATCCGTCAAAGTTCCGTCTAAATCAAAAATACACGCCTTATACATCATCGTCCTCCTTTAGATTTATAAATCTATCATATTATGAAGACCATGAAATTTCAATACGTATTTATGAAAAAAGATATTGGCGCATCACCTTCAGCGCATGCTTTTCCAAGCGGCTTACCTGTGCCTGAGAAATATTAATATCTTGGGCTACTTCAATCTGAGTTTTTCCCTCAAAAAAACGCAAACGGATAATATACCTCTCCCTCTCCCCAAGCCGTTCCATAGCCGCCTGAAGCGCCAACTCTTCCACCCAGTTCTCCTCTCTGTTCTTTTTGTCACTAACCTGATCCATCACATAGAGAACATCATCCCCGTCATTGTACACTGGTTCCTGTAAACTCATGGGTGTTTGAATGGCATCAAGCGCAAATACAATATCTTCTTTATCGATTCCAATTTCTGACGCAATCTCTTCTAAAGTTGGCTCTTTTAAATTTCGCTTTATATAATTTTCTTTTGCATAAATAGCCTTGTATGCAGTATCGCGAAGCGATCTGCTGACGCGAATGGAGTTGTTGTCCCTCATATACCTGCGGATTTCCCCAATGATCATGGGTACCGCATAAGTTGAAAATTTCACATCTAATTCCGTGTTAAAATTGTTGATTGCTTTTATCAGTCCAACGCAACCGATTTGAAACAAATCATCTGCATTTTCATTGCTATTTGAGAAACGTCTGATTACACTTAAAACTAACCTTAAATTCCCTTTGATATATTCTTCTTTTGCTTCTTGGTCCCCTGCCTTAATCCGCTCAAACAGTGCCTTCTTTTCTTCTTCCTTTAAGATTGGAAGTTTTGAGGTATCTACCCCACAAATCTCAACTTTACTAAGAGCCATCTTGATTCATCCTCCTATCACATTTTGTAATAGTAAAATGATGCTCAAGATGGCTCTTCTCTATTCTTCTCTATACAGAAATAAAAAAACTTTTAGTCCTTGACAAAATCTTATCGGTCCCACTTATCCGCCAGATTCTGAATCTGACTTTCGAACTTGGCTAAATCCTTATTTGCAAGACCTTCATTCTTTAAAACAACCTCCATCAAATGCTTCGCTGCACGCACCACACGGTTGAATGCACTCTGGGCCTTGGCTCTGCCAGGCTTAACAATAGCTTTCTTTGCTACTTTCACACCCTCAGTAAGAATTTGATTCTGAAGCAAATCTACGCACCCTCCTGAATACGGGGCAAATGCCTTCCAACCAAACCTTTCCGTCACCGTCCGTGCAAACTCGTCTGTTACAGTATCTTCTCCATGCACTACAAACACATGGGATACCTCTGACTCAAATCCGCCCAGCCAATCCAACAGCCCTTTCATATCCGCATGCCCACTGATCCCTTTTAGAGATTCAATTTTGGCAGACACTTCAATGTTTTCTCCAAACAATTTCACTGCAGGAGCGCCATCAATCAACTTGCGTCCCAATGTTCCTACTGCCTGATAACCCACGAAAAGGATGGTACACTCCGGTCTCCAGAGATTATGTTTCAAATGATGTCGAATTCTTCCGGCCTCACACATACCAGACGCCGAAACAATTACCTTCGGTTTCTCATCAAAATTAATTAGTTTCGAATCGTCACTGGTCACCGAAAGTTTCAGCCCTGGAAACACCAAAGGATTCACACCTTTCTCTACTAATGCCATTGCTTCCGCATCAAAGCAACTCTTTCCATTTTTTGTAAATACATTAGTTGCTTCTATTGCAAGTGGGCTATCTACATACACTTCGAAATCCGGAAATTCATCCAGCAACTTCCTTTCCTTAATCTCACGGATAAAATAGAGAATCTCCTGGGTTCTTCCAACTGCAAATGATGGAATCACTACATTTCCGCCTTTTTCAAATGTTTCCCGCAGTATCTTCGTAAACTCTCCTAAATAGTCCGGTCTTTCCTCGCTGTGAATTCGGTTTCCATATGTAGATTCTATAACAACATAATCCGCTTCCTTCGTAATGCTCGGGTCTCGAAGAATAGGCTGAGCAATATTTCCCACATCCCCGGAGAATACAATCTTCTTCTCCACTCCCTCTTCCGACACCCAAACTTCAATGCTGGCTGAGCCAATCAAGTGTCCAATATCGGTAAATCGCACCTGTATTCCTTCACAAAGGGTTAGTTTCTGCCTATAGTCACATGGCGCTAATAGGCCAATGGCATCAATGGCATCCTGAGTGGTATATAAGGGTTCGTACAACGGTTCTCCTGCCCGCTTTGCCTTTCGGTTCCTCCATTCAGCTTCAAACTCCTGAATATGCGCACTGTCACGTAGCATAATATTACAAAGGTCGGCAGTAGCAAATGTAGTGACAATCTCCCCTTTAAAACCATGTTTGCACAAAAGTGGAATCAATCCTGAGTGGTCAATATGTGCATGGGTCAAAAGAATATAATCAATATCACCTGCTGCAACAGGCAATTCCTGATTTTCATACAAATCCGGTCCCTGTTCCATGCCGCAATCAATCAGAATATTCTTCCCATTGGCTTCCAACAAGTGACAACTTCCCGTCACTTCATGCGCTGCACCGATAAAAGTCAGTTTCATACACTCAACCCCTTTTTCTTTTATTCTATCATTTTTTTCTGTGCTGGTATACGATTTTTACACGATTTTATAATTCATATCGGACCATTTCACGTTTTAATCTTTGCATAATCTTTTTTTCCAGTCTGGAAATATAAGACTGTGAGATTCCCAAAATATCGGCAACCTCCTTCTGCGTCTTTTCCTCCCCATCCTCTGACTCTAGGCCGTATCTCATTTTGACAATCAAACGCTCCCTGCTAGAAAGCCCGTTGATTGCCTTTACCAAAAGCCGATGCTCTGCTTCGTTTTCTAAATCCCGATAAATAGTATCTTCCTCCGTTCCCAAGATATCTGACAGAAGGAGTTCATTCCCATCCCAGTCCACGTTGAGAGGCTCGTCAATGGAAACCTCTAACTTGGTCTTATTATTGCGCCTCAGATACATTAATATTTCATTTTCAATACACCTGGAAGCGTACGTAGCCAATTTAATCTTTTTGACAGGATTAAAGGTGTTAATGGCCTTAATAAGACCAATGGTCCCAATCGAAATCAGATCTT
The DNA here is from genome assembly GCA_045648725.1 of Faecalimonas sp. Lineage (GTDB taxonomy): Bacteria > Bacillota > Clostridia > Lachnospirales > Lachnospiraceae > Faecalimonas. The sequence continues at coordinate 2,273 of JAZRON010000130.1, read as the reverse complement.
CCACTCCTACTCCCGTATTGTCAAATTTCTTTGCAATATATACTACCAATCGCAGATTATGTTCAATTAGTTTCTTTTTTGCCTCCTCTTCATACTCAGTTCCCAATTTTAAAATTGCGTCATTCTCTTCTTCCGCTTCTAATGGGGCCGGAAGCACCTCCGTTCCCCCTATGTAATGTATATCCTGATGCTCCGGAAATAGAATTGACCGAATTCCCGGTATCAATACTTTTACAACCATCTCAAATCCTCCTAAAATAAATTCGGATTTAAAATCATTTCATACTCTCCCTCGGCAGAAATCGTTTCTTCACTCACACCAATTAGTGGCGCATCAATCCAGCATTCCCCTTCTCGGTGCACGCACATCCTGTCAATTTTCAAAGCTAGTAACACTCCCTCTCTCTTTCCAATAGAATGGTAAGGAATGTATCGCACCTGTGACATTTTCTGTTCTCCCAGAAAATGTCTGGCGACTGCTTTATCCAAAATACTTACCGGTTGATTGGAAAGTGGATCTCTTAGTCCATTTCCCGTGTCGATAATTCCCTCTACCTGGCACTTCTTTTCACCTAGATACAAATCGACTTTGCACTTAAATTGATTCATCCTTTGGACAGAGGTAATAAAATCCCAGAGTTTTGAAACCACGTAATATCCACCGATTGCTATTGCAAAAAACAAACTTCCCACTCTCACATACTGTCTTACTGCCTGAAGCACGCCCCCCAGCAGAAAGCCCCCTATGTAAAGCATGACATATGCCTTCGCAAAGCAGCTTATATCTCTGATTTTAAGTCCCGCTCGAATCATGAATGTATTTACAATCATATGGAACAATACGAATTTTAAAAGGACATACGGTATTGGTAAAACGATGATAATACAGGTCAAAGCCGACCCGATTGCTGCGCCCAGAAGAATGTTTCTATGTGTGGCAGTACATCGAAGCATCTTCTTCACTAAAAGCAATAGCAAATAATCCATCATAAAATTCACCAAAAACAGCACGTCTATGTACAATTCGTAATACACGCTCCACCTACTTTCTCTTTCGCTACTAAATCGATTTGGTACTCAAGCAAGACTCATTATAATAATTTGGACAAAAAAAATTTGTCGAAGTTTCTGTGATTTCTCACAAAGTCTTCGACAAATATCTACTAAAATAATATTTCCATCTTCGTCCCCTTTCCAAGGATGCTTTCCACACGAATCTCTGCATTGTGGAAAATCGCACCGTGCTTCACAATGGAAAGCCCAAGTCCCGTTCCTCCTGTTTCTTTAGAATGGCTCTTGTCCACACGGTAAAAGCGTTCAAAAATCCGTTCCTGCTGGTCTTCCGGAATTCCAATTCCCGTATCCTCTATGATGACCCTCGGCCCTTGAAGGGTATTCCCAACCCAGATTTTTACACTACCGCCATCTACATTATACTTAATGGCATTTTCACAAATATTATAAATCATTTCATCCAAAATCTGCCGCACGCCAAGGTAACTTACCTTTTCTCCGGTCAATTCCAGATGCACATTCTTCTTTTCTGCCTGAAACGCCAGACGGTTACATGTCTCCAAACACAATTCGTATAAATCAACCTCTTCTTTTTCCAAGACAACATCCTGCTCATCTAACTTAGACAATTTAATAATGTCTTCGATTAAAACAATTAGACGGCTGGCTTCTTTGTAGATTTTTTCTGAAAAACGCGTCATGTCCTCCGGCTTTGCAATGCCGCTTTTCATAATCTCCGCATATCCAGATATAGACGTGAGCGGTGTTTTCAGTTCATGTGACACGTTTGCGGAAAATTCTTTACGCATTTTGGCCACCTGGTCTTTGGCTTTTCTTTGTTGCTCCATATTCATCAAAAGCGGAGTCAATTCCTCATAAACCCGATTTTCCATGGGATTTTCCAAATCCAGTTCATTGATAGGCTGTATCAAACGTTTCGTCTGCCACTTTGCCAAAAAATATGCCAGCACAATCATCAGCATGGCAACTGCTGCCATAAATGGGATTGCACTAAGCATAGCAGGAAGCAGATTGTCCAATGTCTTCGAGGTTCGAAGCACTGTGCCATCTTCCAACAGGACTGCATAATAATAAGTCAGCTTTCTCACTGTTTCGGAGCTTCGAAGTGCCTCTCCTTTTCCTGTTTGCAATGCACTTTTGACCTCTTCCCGCTCCCCATGATTCTGCAGCGTATATTCATCCTCACGGGAATCGTATATGACTTCCCCTTCTCTATCAATCAAAGTAATGCGGGTATC
>JAZRON010000129.1:0-6173 GCA_045648725.1 Faecalimonas sp. | reverse complement strand
TATAAGTGCTCTCACTCAATTGAATATTGATGAGCATAACAGGATTCCGACTACCGATGGGCGCTTGATTCGTCGAATGGTACGTGATGCTAGAACAAGAGGTACAAACGCAAAACAAACCATCGCCATGTGGCCGTCCGTACGTCGAGGTGAGGAAGAAAATATTTTCCCTTACCAGGAAGAAGCAGATGTTATGTTTAATTCTGCTTTGATCTATGAATTAGCTGTATTGAAACAATATGCTGAGCCGGTTCTGTTTGGAATTGAAAGAGATTGTGCAGAATATGTAGAAGCGAAGAGACTTCTGAAATTTTTGGATTATTTTGTGGGAATTGGAAGCGAACATGTACCGACAAATTCTTTGTTAAAGGAATTCATCGGTGGTGGATGTTTTCATATTTAGAGTATAGGGACTGCCAGTTGGCAGTCCTTTTTGCTTGTTCAAATTTATCTAAATAAGTTCACTACATCCAAAGATGGACGACATATCTGGAGGAAGCTTCGCTACAAATTCGATATTCTGCTTGGTAATCGGGTGAACAAACTCTAGCCGGTAGGAATGAAGTGCCTGACGGTTTATTACCGAATAATCAGGATTGTATAAAAAATCTCCAGGCAATGGATGTCCAATATGTTTCATATGCACTCGGATTTGGTGAGTGCGCCCGGTATCAAGTTTTAGTGACACAAGGGAGTAACCATTATTATATGCCAATCTTTTATAGTGAGTGCAAGCGTAGTCACCATGCAGTTCATCTACCTGTCTCTCAATAGTAGAACCGTCTACCCGTCCAATTGGAGCCTCAATGATGCCTGTTTCGGAAACAAGACCAGAGGCAATGGCTAAATATTCTCGATGAATTTCTCTGTTCTGCACCATGTTAGATAACAGAGAGGCGCTGTACATATGTTTTGCGAGAATTAATAAGCCGGTGGTGTCCCTGTCCAGACGATTAATGCACCGATAAACAAAGTTTTCGCCTTTTTGGGCATAGTGGTATGCCACTGCATTTGCCAATGTATTGTCATAGTTTCCTTGAGAAGGGTGAATTGGCATATCACTGGCCTTATTTATCACCATCAAATCTTCATCTTCATATATAATATCCAAGGGAAGAGCAGTAGGTACAATATTTTCAGATGATTCGGATTCTATTAAGGTGATGGTCAAAACATCATTTTCCCGTAAGACATCTCTGACTCTTCCCCAAACCCCGTTTAGTAATATTCCATTTTCTGTGCGTTTTAAGTGAGTAATAATTTGACTGGAATATTGCTTTGTTTTTAGGTATGACAAGATTGTTTCGCCGTCAAATTCCCATGAAATATTGTAAGTAAAAATTCGTTTCATAATAACCTCGTTTCAAAAGAAGAATACTGTTATATTTTACATTATTTACTGTACTTTTCCAATAGTTCGTATTATAATAAAGTGCAATTAACGAAAAATAAAGAGGAGATATAGATGAAAAAGAACGATGATACAAAAGATGTAGTGTCTGAATTTGAAGAGATTGCAGCAGAAATTAAGGCAGATGAAAATCAGGCTGTCACAGAAGGTGAAGTAATTCAGGAAGCAGAAGTAACTGAGGAAGCAGAAGCAACTGAGGAAGTAGAAGCAACTGAGGAAGCAGAAGCAACTGAAGAAGCAGAAGCAACTGAGGAAGTAGAAGTGACTGAAGAAGCAGAAGAGGCTGAGGAAGCAGAAGCAACTGAGGAAACTGAAGCAACTAAGGAATCGGACGCGCAAGAAGAGGCTGAAGTAACGGCGGAAACAGACGGACAGGAAGAGGCCCAAGCAACAGAAGAAAAATGCGGAATGAAACTTTGGAAAAAGGTTATGATAATAACAGGTGGTATCCTGCTTTTGCTACTAGCAGTATATTTTGGCGTGGCAAAATACTATTCCCAACGTTTCGTGATTAACACTACTGTGAATGGTGTGGCGTGTGCCGGTAAAACGGTGGAAGATGTGGAAGCCATGATGCAGACTCAGGTGGAGGAGTATGTTCTCACGCTGGAGGAGGCAGGTGGAGTCACAGAGCAGATCAAAGGTGTTGATATTGGAATTAAATACAATGGAATAGATGTGATTCAGGAAGCATTTGCAGCCCAAAATCCATATATATGGTTTACCGGGTTGTACAAAGAAAATAATATTGAAGCAGTGATAGATTTTGAATATGATTCTGCAAAATTGGATGAGGTAATCAGCCAATTGAATTGTCTAAAAGAAGAGAATCAAGTGGCGCCAGTGGCAGCAAAGCCTATATTTGCAGATGGAACCTATGAGATTCAAGAGGAGGTTTACGGAACGCAGATTCATTCGGAAAATTTGTATGCGGTGATTCAGGCCAGCGTAGCTGCAATGGAAACGACAGTAAACCTGGAGGAGAAGCAGTGTTATATCCTTCCGGCATATACAAAGGATTCTCAAGAAGTGATTGCGGCAAGAGATGCACTAAATACATGCTTGAAAGCAAATATTACATATAGTCTGGATTCTGTTACTGTAAATGTGAATTTGGATAAGATTGTTCCTTGGTTATCAGTGGATGAAAGCATGAATGTGATTGTGGATGAGGCGCAGGTTCGTGCCTTTACAGATACTCTGGGTGCCACATATAATACGCCAAATGCTTCCGCAGACTTGACCACGCCTACAGGAAAAGTGGTAAATCTGTCAAATGCACGTCGAGGAAGAGTGGTTGGAAGTGCAGCTGAGTGCGCTCAATTAATAGAAGAGATTAAGGCAGGAAAAACAGTTACAAGAGAACCGATTTTGTCACAACAGGCAACACCGGAAGGCCAGACTATCTGGGGAACAACTTATATAGAAGTTGATATCTCAGAACAACATATGTGGTATATTTCTGATGGAGCAGTGGCGTTTGAAACAGATGTTGTAACAGGTGCACCTGGCTTAGATACACCGGCGGGTATCTTTACTATATTGGAAAAATTGTCACCAAAGGTTTTGAGAGGAAATATTGTTCCTGCAACGGGAAAACCAGAATATATTACACCTGTAAAATATTGGGCTCGCGTCACATGGAGTGGTATTGGGTTCCATGATGCAACTTGGCAGCCGGCCTTTGGAGGCAACAGATATAGAGAGGGCTATGGTTCTCATGGATGTATCAATATGCCTTATGACGCAATTGCACAGTTTTATGGTATGATTTCTGTGGGCTGTCCGGTTATTATTCATTACTAAAAGGGGATATCTATGTACAAACTATTAAAACAAGATGGATTGGCAAAACGTAGCGAATTTCATACGGTACACGGAGTAATACAGACTCCTGTATTTATGAATGTTGGAACCATTGCTGCAATCAAAGGGGCTGTGTCTACAGAGGATTTGCAGGGTATAAAAACCCAAGTACAATTGTCCAATACCTATCATCTTCATGTGAGACCGGGAGATGAGGTGGTTAAGAAATTGGGCGGACTCCACAAATTTATGGTATGGGATAAACCAATCTTAACCGATTCAGGAGGATTTCAGGTTTTCTCCCTTGCAGGCTTGCGTAAGATTAAAGAAGAAGGAGTTTATTTTAACTCTCATATAGATGGACGTAAAATCTTTATGGGGCCGGAGGAAAGTATGCAGATTCAGTCCAACCTGGCATCAACCATAGCAATGGCATTTGACGAATGTCCGTCCAGTGTGGCAAGCAGACAGTATATGGAGAATTCTGTAGCGCGTACCACCAGATGGCTTGCAAGATGTAAAGAAGAGATGGCAAGATTGAATTCTCTGCCGGATACTATTAATAAGAACCAAATGTTGTTTGGAATTAACCAAGGCGGAATCTATGAAGACATCCGAATTGCACATGCAAAAGAGATTGCAAAGATGGATTTAGATGGTTACGCAGTAGGTGGTCTTGCAGTTGGAGAATCCCATGAAGACATGTATCGTATTCTGGATGCGGTTGTACCACATCTTCCGGTTGAAAAGCCTACGTATCTGATGGGAGTAGGAACTCCGGCTAATATTCTGGAAGCGGTAGACAGAGGAGTGGACTTTTTTGACTGTGTATATCCAAGTAGAAATGGACGCCACGGTCACGTTTATACAAATCATGGAAAGATAAATTTATTTAACGCAAAGTATGAGTTGGATGATCGTCCAATTGAAGAAGGATGTCAATGTCCGGCATGTCGCACTTACAGCAGGGCATACATCAGACATTTGCTCAAGGCCAAAGAAATGCTGGGAATGAGACTATGCGTGCTTCATAATCTGTATTTCTACAATACTATGATGGAAGAAATCAGAGAGGCCATCGAGCAGGGCAGATACAAAGAATATAAAGAAGAAAAACTGGCAAAAATGTCAGGGAAATAATAGAAAAACACTTGAAGTATCAAAGGTAATTGTGTATGATGTTCATAGTGTTTGAAAGAAATTAGGAGGATATTAGATATGGAAATGTTTTCAATGCTTTTAATTTATGGAGTGTTTTTTGCTGTGTTATGGTTCTTTATTATGCGTCCACAGAAAAAAGAACAAAAAAGACTTCAATTAATGTTATCAGAGATGGCAGTAGGAGATACAGTTCTTACAACAAGCGGTTTCTACGGAGTAATCATTGATATCTCAGAAGATGATGTAATCGTTGAATTCGGTAACAATAAAAACTGCCGTATTCCAATGCAAAAAGCAGCAATTACACAAGTGGAAAAAGCACAAGCAGAATAGTAAAAAAAGAGCCTTTCAAAAGGGCTCTTTTTTTGGCTCTTTTTTTGACACTTTTACAAATTAAAGGGTTGAAACCATTCGAAAAATGCGATATTATAGTCTGTATATTAACTGATAGAGTAAGGTTGATAGGAGGAAAAACTATGAGAAGTGATACAGTAACAAAGGGGATGGCACAGGCACCTCATCGTTCATTGTTTAATGCATTGGGATATACAGAAGAAGAACGTCAGAGACCGCTTGTTGGTATCGTTTGTTCTTATAATGAGATAGTACCAGGTCACATGAATTTGGATAAGATTTGTGACGCTGTAAAAATGGGTGTTGCTATGGCAGGAGGAACACCGATTATGTTCCCTGCGATTGCAGTATGTGACGGAATTGCAATGGGTCATGTTGGGATGAAATATTCTTTGGTAACAAGAGATTTGATTGCAGATTCTACAGAAGCAATGGCTATGGCACATCAGTTTGACGCTCTCGTTATGATTCCAAACTGTGACAAGAACGTGCCTGGTCTTTTAATGGCAGCAGCAAGAATCAACGTTCCAACTGTATTTGTCAGCGGCGGACCAATGCTTGCAGGAAAAGTAAAAGGATGCAAGAGAAGTTTATCAAGCATGTTTGAAGCAGTAGGCTCTTATGCAGCAGGAACTATGACTGAAGAAGATGTGCAAGAATTTGAAGAAAAGGTTTGTCCAACCTGTGGTTCGTGTTCCGGTATGTATACCGCAAACAGCATGAACTGTCTGACAGAAGTTCTGGGTATGGGACTTGGCGGAAATGGAACCATTCCGGCAGTATATTCTGAAAGAATCCGTCTTGCAAAACATGCAGGTATGAAGGTAATGGAACTCTTAGAGAAGAATATTCGTCCAAGAGACATTATGACAGAAAAAGCCATTATCAATGCCCTTACAGTAGATATGGCACTTGGTTGTTCCACAAACAGTATGCTTCATCTTCCGGCAATCGCACATGAGATTGGCATGGATTTTGATATTACATATGCAAATGAAATCAGCGCAAAGACACCAAACCTTTGCCATTTAGCACCGGCAGGTCCAACATATATGGAAGACTTAAATGAGGCTGGCGGTGTATACGCAGTCATGAACGAATTAAACAAAAAAGGTTTATTATACACAGATTGTATGACAGTTACAACAAAAACTGTTGGAGAAAATATTGAACATGCAGTGAACCGTAATCCGGAAGTAATCAGACCACTTGAAAATCCATATAGTGAAACAGGCGGACTCGCAGTTCTTACAGGTAACCTTGCACCATACGGTGGCGTTGTAAAACGTTCAGCAGTAGTAGAAGAAATGATGGTTCACGAAGGACCAGCGAGAGTATTTGATTGTGAAGAAGACGCAATCGACGCAATCAAAGGTGGTAAGATTGTGGCAGGTGACGTAGTTGTTATCCGTTACGAAGCACCAAAAGGTGGCCCAGGTAT
>JAZRON010000128.1:0-21643 GCA_045648725.1 Faecalimonas sp. | reverse complement strand
TCATCAATTTGGAAATCAGCAGTTGTGGCACTAATATTTTTACGCCATTTCGCCTCATACTCCTCCATCGGATGGCCACTGATATAGATGCCAAGAACTTCTTTTTCGAATGCCAGGAGAGTTTCTTTCTCATATTCTCCCACATTTGGAAGCGGAATATCGAACTCACCCTTTTGTTCTTCGCTTACCATGTCAAACAATGTCATTTGACCTGTCATAGAATACTTTTTCTCTTGATTGACTTGGTCTACAATCTTTACATAGATTACCATAAACTGCTTTCTGGTTCCGTGAAGACTATCCAAGGCGCCTGCTTTGATAAAACTTTCAATGGTACGTTTATTCACTTCTTTTCCCGATAAACGTTCGATAAAGTCCTTCAAATGTTTAAATGGTCCATTTTGCTCACGTTCCGCAACGATAGCCTCAATCACTGGGCGTCCCACACTTTTAATAGCTGCAAGTCCATAACGAATCTTATCTCCGTCTACGGAAAATCTGCCTTCCCCCTGATTAATATCTGGTGGTAGAATCTGAATTCCCATCTGGCGACAGGTATAAATGTATTCTGCCACCTTTCCCGGATTATCAATGACAGAAGTCATAAGAGCCGCCATAAACTCTACGGGATGATAGTATTTCAAATATGCGGTCTGATATGCAACTACTGCATAAGCCGCCGCATGAGACTTATTAAACGCATACTTTGCAAAGTCCATCATCTCATCATAAATTCGGTTTGCCACTACTTCACTGATGCCGTTGGAAACACATCCCGGAACCCCTTCTTCCGGATTACCGTATACAAAGTTCTGGCGTTCTTTTTGCATGACATCCCCTTTTTTCTTGGACATGGCACGACGCACAAGGTCGCTTCGGCCGAGGGTATATCCTGCCAAATCTCGCACAATCTGCATTACCTGCTCTTGATAGACAATACATCCATAGGTTGGAGCAAGGATTGGCTCTAATTGTGGACAATCGTACGTAATAGACGATTGGTCATTCTTTCCACGAATATATTGTGGAATGAAATCCATCGGTCCTGGTCGATAGAGAGAGATACCGGCAATAACATCTTCTAGACTCTGTGGCTTTAATTCCTTCATAAAGCTCTTCATGCCGGCACTTTCCAATTGGAATACACCATCGGTTTTTCCGGTTCCGATGGAATCCAATACTGCTTTATCATCATAATTAAGATGGTCAATATCTATTTTCTTTCCTGTATTCTTTTCTACCAATTGTACTGCATTTTGAATCACAGTCAGTGTTCGAAGGCCTAAAAAGTCCATCTTAAGCAGTCCCAACTCTTCTAATGTGGTCATGGTAAACTGGGTAGTCACAGAACCGTCAGACCCAAGAGAAAGTGGAACGTATTCATCTACCGATTTCTGGCTAATCACAACACCTGCGGCGTGCATTGAAGAATGCCTTGGAAGCCCCTCCAAACGTTTTGACATATCAATCAGGGTTTTTACCTGCTCGTCCGAGTCATAGAGTTCCTTTAGCTCACTGTTCATGTCCAAAGCCTTTTCCAAGGTGATTCCCAGTTCCTGTGGAATCATTTTCGCAATGCCATCCACAAACGCATATGGTAAATCCATAACACGACCAACGTCACGGATGACCCCCTTTGCAAGCAAAGTACCAAAGGTTACAATCTGAACCACCCGGTCCGGACCATATTTGCGCACCACATAGTCAATAACCTCCTGTCTTCTCTCGAAACAGAAGTCAATATCGATATCGGGCATGGATACACGTTCCGGATTCAAAAAACGTTCAAACAACAACTGATATTTGATTGGGTCAATATTGGTGATTCCAAGACAATAAGAAACAATACTTCCTGCCGCAGAACCACGCCCCGGTCCTACCATAATATCGTGGTCTTTTGCATACTTGATGAAATCCCATACAATGAGGAAATAATCTACATATCCCATCTTTTGAATGACACCAAGTTCATAGTTGAGCCGCGAAACAAGTTCCTGAGTAGGCTTACTTTCCTGTGTTCCGTAATGTCTTTGCAAACCTTCGAAACATAATTTATTTAAATACTCCCATGAGGTATAGCCTTCCGGCACATCGTACTTTGGAAGTTTTGTTACTCCAAACTCTATCTCCACATGACAACGGTCTGCGATTTTCTGAGTATTCTCTACGGCTTCCAATGCATATGGAAACAGCGCTTTCATTTCCTCTTCTGATTTTACATAATACTGGCCACCTTCATATCGCATACGATTCTCGTCGTCCAGTTTTTTTCCTGTCTGAATACAAAGTAAAATATCATGAGGTTTTTCATCTTCTGCATATGTGTAATGCACATCATTGGTAGCCACCAGTTCGATTCCGGTCTCCTGGGAGAGACGAAGCAACTGTTGGTTTACCATTGCCTGCTCTTGCATGCCATGATCCTGCAACTCCAAAAAGAAATTGCCTTTCCCAAAAATTTTCTCATATCGTTTTGCAGCTTCAAAAGCCTCCTGATACATGGCTCTCTGCAAATTCTTCTGCACTTCTCCCGCCAGACAGGCGCTAAGTGCAATAATGCCCTCGTGATATTCCTCTAACAATTCCATGTCCACACGTGGTTTATAATAATACCCTTCCACAAACGCCTTTGATACGATTTTGGTCAGGTTCTCATAACCTTTTTGATTTTCTGCAAGAAGTACCAAATGATAATAACGGTCTTCCGTAGTACCTGCCACTTTGTCAAAGCGTGAACCAGGTGCCACATAAACCTCACAACCTAAAATAGGCTTGATTCCTGCATTCTTTGCAGCACGATAAAACTCAATTACCCCATACATAACGCCATGGTCCGTAATTGCAGCACTATTCATGCCAAGTTCTTTCACTCTGGCAACATATTCTTTTATCTTATTGGAGCCATCCAGCAAACTATATTCTGTATGGACATGTAAATGTGTAAAACTCATTGTCATCACCCTCTTGGAGAATTTCCTATCATATGAAAAAAGGATGCACCGATTCGGGCACCCTTTTCATTTTACTATTAGCCATTCATCATAAATGAAATCAATTTCTGTGTATCAGCCGGTTCGTAAGCGATAATTTCTAATTCTGGAATAATATCTCCATTTGAGAAGATGCTTGCCATTGATACATATTGGCAAAGTTTTGATTTTAAATTCAATCTGTCGCCTTCACCTGTTACTAACTCTACTTTCCCTTCGCAGCTGTCAACTACTTCGAAAAATTTTTCTATATTGGTAATATTAGTTACTTTCATCTTTTAATCTCCTTTCAATACACAACTTGTTTTTAAAGTGATCCTACCGATAATTATACCTTATTTCTCACGAATTGCAATGGTTTTTTCCGTGATTTCAACCTTTTTTTCTTTCAACAATCGTCCCACTGCACGCTTGAATGCATTCTTGCTCATATTGAATTCTTTTTTGATAATTTCAGGGTCCGCCTTATCTGTAAACGGTAGTGCTCCACCACATTCTTCCATCTTCTTTAAAATCAACTGCGCATCCTTGTCCATCTGCATCGGAATCTTTTCTCTCAGACTAAGATCTAACTTGCCATCCGGTTTCACTGCGGCTACACGAGCCGACACAGTTTGTCCCACTCTCAGATTCCCAAAAGAGTCCTTCTTTGGAATCAACGCCGAAAATTGATTGTCCACTGCAACAAAAGCGCCAAAGTTCTCGCTGACATCATAAATAATACCCTGTACTTCATCATCCTTTTGATATGGCGAATCTTTGCTAAGAAGTTCATACACCTTCATAGTTGCGCAGAGGCGCTGGCTTTTATCAATATAGAGGGACACCAGACATTGATCACCCTTCCCCACTTTTGCTGTCTGCTGCTTAAACGGGAGAAATAAATCTTTTTCTAGCCCCCAGTCCAAAAATGCCCCAAACTTGCTGGTATCTACAACATCGAGCACCGCCAACTCTCCCAATTCAATCTTTGGCTCATTTGTGGTTGCAATCAATCTGTCATCCGAATCTTTATACAAAAACACCTCTACTGGATCTCCCGGTTCCACTCCTTCCGGTACTTGTTTTTTCGGAAGCAGTACTTTTTCCTCATCACTTCCTAGATACACACCAAAATCCACTTTTTTTACTACAGTTAAAACCTGTCTCTTTCCTAACTTCATTCTCTTTCTCCTCTTATTCTCTTATAGATTAACAGAACTCTACCACTGCATATGGCACTTCATATTCATCGCAAAGTTCTACAACAATTCTTTCTTCTTCCTCAGCCATCTTAATTACAATTTTATCACCATAGACTGCTGATTTTTTATACTCTACTCTTACTTGTTTCGTCTGAAAATCCTCCGGCAGTACTTCCACCGCCATTTGCACATACTGACAATTATTCACGTGGCTGTTGGTATCAATATGATACTTGCGCACGGAAATAGTGTCAACCACCTTTGCCTCCTCCGGCATTTTTATTTTACGGGAAGCGTATTCCATTTCTAACGGTGGTTCTGTTCCGTAAATCGCCTTCTCTTCTTCACTAGGTTTTGTCGGCATTCCATTTTCAATATCCATATATACCCAAAGAGTATGAGCATACGCAAGCATCTCCCCATCCTGGGTTTTTAAACAAAAATTTCTTGGTCCAAACACACCTCGAAAACCGGTAGGCCAAGTTGTTACCTCTATTTCTTCATGCGCCTTTGGATAACGCTCCACTATAATCTGCCAGGAATTTAAAATCCAAGCACGCTTCACCTCTTTCAGATAATCTATTCCAACACCCAGTGATTCTGAATGGGCACTGCTTGCATCTTGAAATAAATTAATAATGGAGGCAAGTTTGATTTTCCCATCTTCACCGCATTCGCTATATCTTACCTTTGTATCGATTTTGTACATTGACTATTCCTCCGCCACATAACTGTTTTCTACAACAATAACGCACTGGTATCGCTCATCAATCTCATGCATTCGTCTTCTGGTTTCCTGACAAAGCATTTTTCTTTGTTCCTTGTCATACTGAATAGGAACCACCATATCAAAAATCAGATTAATCTGATTTTCTCCCACTACCATACGAAAGTCATGAATACTGACTTGTGCATCCAAATCCGCCAGCATCTGCTCTACCTGTTGTTTTGCTAATAAGGTTGCTTCATTTTTCATTTCAATAGGATCCATATGTATTACAAGAAAAATGCCCATCTGTTTCAGTGCATCCCTTTCAATTTGATCAATAATCTCATGGGACAACTCTATATCCACATCATTTGGCACCTCTGCATGAAGGGAAGCCATGCTTCGTCCCGGACCATAATTATGCACGATTAAATCATGGGTACCACATACCCCTTCATAGCCTTCCACAAACGTGGTTATTTTCTTATATACATCCTTTGGGACTGCTTCTCCCAAAAGTGGCTCCAGAGTATCTTTCGCAATTCCGACACCAGCCCACATAATGGCTAGTGACACACCAAGCCCCACAAATCCATCTATGTTAATTTCGAATATTTTGAATACCAGAACAGATACTATCGTCGCCGCGGTCGCAATCACATCGCCCATGGAATCTGCCGAAGTAGCCAGCATTACTTTGGAGTCTATTTTTGTCCCTAATTTTTTATTGAACAAACCTAACCAAAACTTGACTCCAATGGATAGAATCAAAATCAGAGTCGGAATCAAGTGAAACTGCAATTCTAATGGATTCCGAATCCTCCCTATGGCATCCTTAAAAAAGCTAAGCCCTACTTCGATTACTATAAAAGACACAATTAACGCTGAAATATATTCCATTCTCCCATGCCCAAAGGGATGTTCCTCATCCGCCGGCTTGCTTGCTATCTTCACACCCACAAAACTAATAATAGATGCTCCTGCATCCGATAGATTATTGAATCCGTCTGCCATAACAGATACGCTGCGCATCAAAAACCCAATAGTAACCTTTACGACAAACAAAAATACATTACAAAAGATGCCTACCATACTTGCCAACACCCCGTAAGCAGTACGCACAGACATCTTTTCTATCTCTTCATGCTCTTTCACAAATCGTTTTACCAATAATTCTGTCATGACCTTCCTCCTGTACTAACGGAAAAAGAACCACCTTATCTTAAATTTGGACGTTGTCGTCACCATTTCATATTCTTTCTCGTCTAGTACCTTTTTCAAATCTTCTTTTCCTTCTGCGGGCACAACAGCATGAACTGCATCAATAAAACACAAATTAGGATACAGTACACACCACCAATTTTGTCCCTTTGCCTCTCCGATTTTAATGCGGAGCGCATCGTAATCCCCCTTTGGAAATGTAATATCTCCGTAAGTTTTATCAGGGAAATAACAGTTTATCACCTCTGCGGTAACAGAATCCTGACATCCTTCCCGTCGCAGCGTTTCCTCTGCCACCATCTCTATTTCGGACAAATGAGATGCTGCCCATGATTTTGTCATCTCTGCACTTTTCGACTCCGGAAGTTGCTCCTTCATATAAGAAATCACGTCTTCTTTGACCTTCATTTTTAATGCCTGGTCCCTTTCACTGTCGCTGTTCGCAAGAACATGGAAGCGAAACACCTCAGCTGCCATTCTCTTCTGCACTCGAACCACCTTTGCCTCTGCGAAAATTCCAGACGCACACACAGCCATAAAAAGCGCCAATACCGCGCAGATTATTTGTTTTTTCTGAATTCTATATCTCATACTATGTACCTCCAACTAGTTGGAGTATGCACATATTTTTTTAATTTATACCTCAGAATATTATTTTTTTGTACGAATAGTATCTGCCACAGTGATTACTTGATTATCAATGTGGGCGCAAACTGCCTCTACCGCACGTTTTTCATCACGTTTTTCTATCATTTCAATAATATGCTGATGCTCTGCGAGCAAAGTCTCGTGAACTTCCTCTCGCTTCAAATACTCTACACGATATCGATACATCTGCTCACGCAGATTGTAGAGTAACTGTATCAGCCTTTGATTGTCTGTGGTACGATAGATAATATCATGAAATTTTACATCTGCCTCTGCATATACGGTCACATCGCCTGTTCCCAATGCCTTTTCAAATTCCTTCGCTGCCACCTTTAGTTCTTCGATTTCCTCATCTTGAATCTTTTCACAGGCAAGCTTTACGGCCAATTCCTCTAAGGCTCTTCTTACTTCCAATACATCACGCAGGCTTTTTTCTGTAATCTCAGCCACCACTGCGCCTTTTCTCGGAATCATTAGCACGAGTCCTTCCAGTTCCAACTTTCGTATAGCCTCACGTATTGGTGTACGGCTCACTCCAAGTTTATTTGCCAAATGAATTTCTAAAAGTCTCTCCCCCGGCTGTAATTCTCCACGCAAAATCGCTTGACGAAGTGTATTGAACACCACATCACGGAGTGGTAAAAAATCATTCATATTTAACTCGAAATTGGTTCCCATGCTATTTCCTCCTATTATTGTGTACGTTTACCACATACACCTGCTTTGTAAGTCCTGCTTTTCTTATCTTCTGTTGTGCCTGTCTTGCAAGCATCCTATCCTCAAAAATACCAAACACGGTTGGCCCACTGCCACTCATCATGGCATTTAATGCGCCTGCTTCTACCATTGTATCTTTAATTTCCTGAATAATCGGATAATCTTCTATGGTCACACGTTCCAATACATTTCCCATAGATCCGGCAACCTTTTTAAGGTCTCCGGCCTCTAATCCTGCAATGACACCATCAATATCCGGATGGTCTTCTATCTCGTGTGCATCCAATTTTTCATATACTGTCTTGGTAGATACACTGATAGCCGGTTTTGCCACCAAAATATAACACTTTGGAAGAGGTGCAAGAGGGGTTAGTATCTCGCCAATCCCTTCTGCCAATACCGTTCCACGCATAACACAATAAGGAACGTCTGCTCCCAGACTGACACCTCGTTCCATTAACTCTTTTTCACTAAGTCCCAACCGGAACAAGCGATTCATTCCCACAAGGACTGCGGCTGCATTGGAACTTCCCCCAGCCATTCCCGCTGCCACAGGGATGTGCTTATCCAGTGTAATATGCACTCCCTCTTTTATTTGGAATTCGTCCATTAACAGCTTTGCTGCCTTATATGCAATATTTTTTTCATCTACCGGAAGATAAAATAAATTGGTTTGCAATTTTATTCCCGGTTCCTCTGTTTTCGTCAAGGTCACATTGTCGTACAGGTAAATGGTTTGCATGACCATTCGCACATCATGATACCCATTTTCACGTCTCCCCAGTACATCCAATCCTAAATTGATTTTGGCAAGGGCCCGTAATTTCAAACTATCGCTCATCTAGTCTCCTCCTACCATCTTTCGTATATAATCTATTTTGTACTTTCTTTGTATCTTGTATACATTATACTTACAGTATACTCATGTTTTCTTTGAAAATCAATATGCGTTCTCCTACTTTTAATCTTTCATCCGGCAAATCGTTGACCTCTCGGATTCCTTCCATAGTCGTGTTGTAGCGCTTTGCCAAATTCCACAGGTCATCCCCATCTTTCACAATATATCCAATCACACCCGGACGTTTATGGAGCTCGTTCATATCAATAGGCTCCAGTTTCAGATCCATAATCATGTCTGTTTTTACTGCCTTTCGAAAAAAGCAGTGAAAAGCAAGAACCGCTTTCACTTCTACCTCGTCGCCACCCAGCAGACCTACACTCAACTGTTCCAGAATGCTGGAAATATGATAGTGGATATCTTTCGACACATCCTTACACTCAATGAGATAGGAAAACGGAACTACACCCTGCCATGTATCAAAAGGTATCTCATCGTTTGCCTTCACATATAGGAAACTAATGTGAAGCACGCCCTCCACCAGGATACCTTGTTCTGCCACCTCCACATGATCCACCTGTACACTTCCGTTGCTGTGGCAGATTTGAAGAATGTCGTTTTTTAGTTCCGGAAGAGACAGACGCTGCATCACCTTACATTTGGAATGATTCTGCAAAACCAGTTGCTCGTAGCAAATCTCCTTTTTCTCTAATTTGCACTGTTTTTCCAAAGAATATACATCTTCCAATACTTCCATTTCCTCTTCTTCATAGATGGCAAGACACAGACAAAGTGTGCCCTCGATTCCAATGACTCTCATCTCTCCATCTTCATCCATGCGCACATCTGCAATTACATCCTCCAGATTTGCATGTACCTGATGATACATGGTCTCATCTGCTCCGAAACACTCAATTCTTCCTTGATATGGAACAATCTGCTCAATCCAGTCAATTTTACCCTCCGGGGATTCATAGAAACAGAATACCAAAAGTTCTCCCGAAACCTGCAATTCATCCACGCCAATCTTGGTATCCAGTTTTCGATTTCCTATATCACTCCAAAGCATGGTGCCAATGGTTTCCTTTGTTCCAGGCAATGTAATTTCCTCTTTAATACGATACATATCTCTTTTGGAATCATGGAGTTTTAATAAGTTCAGTGGCTTTTTCTTCTTGTAAAGAGCCTCGTGACAATCGATATCCGTAGGAATGTCTTCTATCATCTGTTTTTCCGATTCCAGTTCCAACTCTATCACGGCTTTTAAACGAAGTTTCCGTGAATGAATCATGGTCGTATGAAGCTCTGCTCTTGCATTTTTCACCTCATATGTACTGCTGTTTTCTTCTGCATAAATCATTTCCTCAAACGGTATCTTCCCTTCCAGGCAGCATAGCGAAGGTTCCAAACCTTCCCCTACATATAACACCTGAAATTCCATTTTCCCGCTAACTCGAATATAATTCTCAACCGGTTTTACATCCTCAATCTTTACCTTTCCTTCACTGACCACAATGCGTTGCACATCCCGCTTACTGTCAGGCACGTTGTAATCCTCATCTAGCAGAAACTGATCGACCAGTTTTTTCCCCATCTGATTTGTTTGAATCTCCCTTGTCATAAACTCCATATCTCTTCTCCTTTACTGAAACACTACATTTTTGTCGATAAATTCCATTTTGATTACGATATATGGATAGGTCTTTGCCTCCACAATCCTTTCCTCATTGGATGGTCCCATTAGATTCGTGTGTACATAAATGGCATTTTTCGTTTCAAAACAGTCTTTCACCTCAATGCTATATCCACTGGTAGGCTGCTCCCCGTATCCTTCTGCAATATAGAGTGCTCCCTGGTCAGCATAGGTAAGTTTAAACACTTGCTTTTCATTGTCTTTTATCTTGGTCTTCAGTTCTTCGGGAATGTCTTCTTCTTTGATTACGGTAAAGTCTATATCCCTGATTTTTTCCGTGCCGATTTTTTCCACAGAACAAGCGCAGAGAGTGAGCAGAATACAGATACTTAATATGGCTACACAGAGTCTTTTCATAGCATTCCTCGCCTAATATTTCTATACATTCTATACAGGTGGGTGGGAAAATAGACTTAAAAATGTGATAAGGACTTTTTGGCTATCCGCTTTTGTGGAAATTGAATTGCTTTTGGACATAAACCAGAAAATTTCCTTTCTAATGTCCAATTTGTTTTAAAATGTGTGAAATTTCTCTTGTTTTATCGAGAAAATCCATCGGTTTGGACATTGCAAGCTTTGTAAGCGACATTAATATCCAAATCCAAACTTTATTTGGACATTGGTCCCATTTTTGCATACTCTGATGTCCAATCATGCTACTTAAATTCTATAAAATAGCAAGTCACCCAAATACCTCGCAATATTTTGGACATTATATATGTTGTTTTTCACTTCTATGTCCAAAAGCTCTGTAAACGGCAAAACATATATAAAAAAACTGCCGCACTCACGAATTTTTTCGCAAGTGCGGCAGTCCTATACCGATTTCTTCTTATTCTTTTTCTAACACCCCAATTGTAGCAAAGATTAGTCCCACAAGTGGCATCAACAATCCAATCACATCTAAAAATGGAATTCGCAATTGCAATGCTATATTTATACATGGTTCACCACACATTACTAAAACTAAACCAAATAATATCTTTTTCAAACGCTCTACACACCTCCATATGTAATACTGCGTTGTATGTCAATCGTTCTCCAAATACCCCGCGCAACAAATTAGTAACCCTACAACAGATAAACATATACCGAAGAAAAATATTAAATTCCACATAAGATTAAAGTTAACCAAAAAACACCCTATTCCAAATAAGATTAAGGCAATGCCAAATAACAATTTCTTCATTGCGCATCACTCCTCTCTTAAATAGTTTATTGCAGCGCAAGCGTCTATGATGCCACCAGAGACACATTTCATCGAAAGCACTTCTATTGGACGCGCGGTAGATATCATTATATTCTTAACCTCATTTGGTGTTAATTCAAGATTTTCAGATAGCATTAATGCCGCTATTCCGCTCACAAATGCTGCGGCCACTGACGTTCCATCAACATATAGTTCCTCATTTTCTGGCAAAAACACTTTCACCGATTCTCCTGGTGCTCCAATATCTATACTTTCTTTTCCATATCCGCTTGTTGCATGGACTTGTCCCACATTATCTATAGCCAAAACATTAATCATATTGTCTAACTGATAAGAACATGGATACATCGACGTCTCATCAATATCCACACTATAATTTCCAGCTGCACACACAAAAAGAATATCCGTATGATTTTTCATAATGTTATACAGTTCATCACTATATTCTTGAAAATTCCAACTGCAGTTGATTATTTTTGCTCCTTGTTTAATGGCAAATTCTATTCCTTCAATTGCATCTTCAACCGAACCCGATGTTCCTTCCATAAATTTGACAGGAAGAATAGCTATCCGAGGAGCTACTCTCGCAATTGTTGTACAGATGTACGTACCATGATAATCATGTATATATTCGTCATATATTGAATCATCATCATTGTAGAAGTCCCAGCCATTCATAAGTGTATTTTTATTGAAAATATTACAATTAATATCTACTCCTGTATCTACAACACCTACAATTACTTCCTCCTTGCCTTTAGCATCATCCAAAATCGGAATAATATTAATATCAATTCCCTTTATCCCTTTTTGTTCAACCACTTGTCCATAATTGTATATCGCCCAATCGTCCTGATAGTGTTCTTTGTATTTCTTGTGTCTCTTATTATTCAGGATACCACCAGCACACAGCAGGAACAACACTACCACAAAAAAAATGATTCTTTTTTTCATCTGACAAGAAATATCCTTTGCCATCACTTCAATCTTCACCTCTTTATAAAGCAGATTTTTTATAACAGAACATTCTATCATTTGTTTGTAACCCCTTAGGCAATTTTACCAATGAGAACATATCTTTAAATTTTAATATCGTATAGTTGTTCTTTTCTCCGGGGTTCTATCATAAGCTGTTCCTATTGTCAACGACACAGATGGACCCGATGCACTAATTGAAATATTTACATCGCCTGTTATACTAGGAACTCTATGACAGTAATTTGAAATTATTTTTGAATCATAATTTTGAAATCGTGTTTGATAAATTGTAAATGTCGCATACCCAGATTCTGTTTCTGCAACATGATCTAACAATTGGTCAAATTCAAATTCAATCCCTGCTTGTATAGATTCTCTTGCAGTCATTTCACGCTCTGTATAATATGCACCAAAAGTGGAACTTGTTACTCCGTCTGCATAATAGTACTCCGCAGAGGAATCAATATTTGATGAATTTAGCTGTCCTCCCCAGCCGACAACTATTACATCTTTATAAATATTACTAAAATATGGCGCTACCCAAGAGTAAGACAATGTAACATTATAATTAGGTGCGGATGCGGACGACCTATTAATCACCGTTTGATAGTAATACATCTCTGAAGAAGTGATAGTGCCAGATGCTTTAATCCCATTCTTCTGTATTTTAGAACCTTTCTTGGAATTGATAATACCAGTTTCAATACTTCTCTGTAACATTTTTGCTTCGATTTCACTCAAACCCAGTTTCTCCGCCAAATCGACAATATCCAGTGAGTAATAATCCAAAAATTCTTTTTTAGTGCATTTAATAGAATCTGCGTCTGCCCCCATTTGAATCAGTTCCTCATCTGAATATGTAAACAACGCTTCAATTTCTGAGAGAATGTCCACCTCCATTGAAACTTTCGAAATATCAACTTTTTCTGGATTTACTAACAACATATTGGCTATTTCATCTCTTTTTTCTTCTGGAATAACCTGCGCGGCACTTTCTGTATAACCATGTTCAACTAATATTTCAACTGAATCTAGGCTGGAACCGTCCCCTTTTGCAAGGGCAGTATTTGAAATTGCAAACACTAATATCACAAAACATAATAAAATTCTTTTTTTCTTCATTTTATCGCTTCCTTTCTCTATTCACGATTTATGTGCCCAAATTGTACGCTAGTATCCTATCCTGTTCAATGGTATCACTCCCTTCTCTTCCAAAAATTCAAGTTGCACAAACTACATCTACTTGCTAAAATTGTATCGACAATATATTTTTTTTGCTAGCAAGCATTGATTTACATTTGTAAAGCATTCATTGCGAAGCATAAAACGGAGGTACAATGTACACACGAGAATCATTACATATTAGGCTGAAATATTATAGAAATCAGAAAGGGCTCTCTCAAACTGATGTGGCGGAAAAACTTTGTCTTTCAAGACAAGCTATTTCCAATTGGGAAGCTAATAAATCTTATCCAGACCTAGACAATATTATTTTATTAAGTGACTTATACGGGGTTTCTGTTGATGAACTGCTTGGAAAAGATTCTCCCGAATCTGATATTCAAGAAATTAACGTCAAAACAGCTTCCGAAGAAAACGTACTAGGTAATGCGTCGAACTCTGTTCTAGAAATTTTGTGTCTTGCGGTGATCCTTGTGCTTTCATGCCAATTTACGATCCTAGGCATTATCACACCAATTGCCATTACCATTTGGTTGAAAAAAAACAAAAGAACGTATAAGATTATATACATCTTATGCATTATTTGTCTTATTATAAGTTTAAGCAATGGATACATTATGTTAGAGAATATCTTAAATCTTGGAACTTCTACAATCGACCCAATATAAAATAAACCCGCTAAAAGCGGGTTATTTTTGAGATACTACTAAATTTGAATTTGATATAGAAGCTATAACTCCTGCGTCATAAGAAAAAATGGTAACTTTATAAATAAAAGAGTATGTAGCTTTTACGCTGCTATTCCGAGCTAAAGATGCATTTTTTATACTTCCACGTAATGCAACATGAAATGGAGAATATGCGCTAGTAATTTGATTATTGGAAATTTTAACATAGAAACCTGCTTCCCATCCACTTGTTTCATGTGTGATTTTATATGTACCATCTGTCACTCTTGCATTTCCTGCAACTTCCTCAATTGTAATCTGCTGCACTTCTCCATCTTGTCCTTCTACAACAAACGTCTGTGTTCCACCCTTTTGCAAATCATAAACCGCCTCCGTTTGTGATTCTGAAGCACTTGCTACAAATGTATTCGACAAAACAAGTGCAGCTACTAATACTACTGAAAAAAATCTTTTCTTTAAAGTTCTCATATCGTCCTCCTATAAAGTTTATTTAAAAGCAACTTTATTATAAGATGATATGAACTATTACACTAGCAAGCATTGGTTGCGAGCTAAAACATTGAAAATACAAGGTTTTCCACATTCATGTAAAGTATTAGTTGACAAATGACAACCATTTTTTACAGCTTCATAATTATGTCAAATCTCTGGTCAGACATATCACTTTTCTGTTCCAAGTAGTAATACATCTATTCATCACTATTACCTCCAAATTTTCCTTATCTTGATACGCCTAGTTTTAGCATCAATGCTTCTTGAAGAACTCTAGACACATTCAGATGTGCTTTTTCCGCCTCTTTATTTAACCAATTTGGAAGTGTAACATTTCTCCGCACTGTTTTGTTATCATACTTTCTTCGATATGCCTCCACATCAATATCCACTAGAGCCATCATACTCACGCCGTCTTCTGCAAATGTAGATGCCTTCATATTAATATTTTCCTCAATAGATGGCATTGGAACATCCTGTTCCTTATACTGCATCGTGATAATTGTAAGTCCTATCGCATCACGAGCCATTTCTATAGCGTCTGCCAAATCTTTCCCCTGTGTTAATATTTCCAAATCTGGTACTTCTATTAAAATACAATCTTCTGCTTGCGTTAAAATCACTGGATATACTTTTTTCATTTTCACAATCCCCACTTCCTTAAAATTGCTCTTGCTAACTTTTCCTCACTTCCTTATTATATTCTACTTTCCTTATATTAGTCAATAAAATAATACACACTTAATACACATCATTGTGTACATAAAAATCCTCCTTCTTTCTGCATTTTTCATCAACTCTGAGATTCCCCGACAGAATTGTCCTGACCTCTAGATGCGTTTTTATAAAACACGATAAGACACTTTGAATGAATCGATATGAATCCGCGTCTTGTTTGATGTGATTTCATTTTACACAATATCACATACATATTCAATGTGGATATTGTGGATAACAGCAAGAATTTTGTGGATAAAAATGTGGATAATTTTTGTACAAAAAATGCACCCCTCTAAACGAGAGATGCATTTCTTTTAATCGTATCTTCAATTATCTTCTGGCATTTCGCACCGATAAACTTTAACTCTTCCTTTGGAAGCTCATTTGGATAAATCGGTGTACCGTATTCCAAGATTACATGGGTCTTCTTCATCCTCGGAATGTGATTTTCAAAAATCTCCGCCGAGTTGTTAATGGACACCGGCACAATCGGACATCCTGTCTTGGTTGCTATTTTAAAGGAACCTTCTTTAAAAGGGAGCACGGAGAGTTCCTCTCCGGAATTTCTTGTCCCTTCTGGAAAAATGCAGATAGAAACGCCCTGCTTAATATATTCAATGGCCTGCAAAATCGTCTTCATGCCGGCTCTCGGGTCCTTACGGTCCAAGAACAGACAATACAGGTAGCGCATCCATACACGAAGGGACGGAACCTTCTCTATGGCGTCCTTAGCCACAAACCCTGTTAGGCGTTGGCACTGCACGTACAGAATTAAAATATCAAAATAACTTCTGTGATTTCCCACAAAAAGTGCGGCTTCATCCGGGATATTTTCTTTCCCTTTCACAGTAATCTTCACTCCGCCAATCCAAAGAATCACACGAAATCCCCATTGCACAATGCGAAGGGAACTATAATCCTTAGCTTTCTTATTAAACTTACCGATAATCCATTCCACAAAGAACAGAATATAAGAAAATAATAAAAACAGCACTAAAAATGTGGCAGCAATTATAAATCTAATCATACGTTGAATTCCTTCTTTCTACGTGTACACGCGAATAATGTGCTCATCTACCTTCCGTACAGTCGTGTGGCCATCTTGAGCCCTTCCGCAAGTCCATCGGAAAGAGCCTCTTTCCGATAACGCCATGCCCAGTTATTTTCAGCCACACCCGGCACATTCATGCGTCCTTCTTCCCCAAGCCCCAACACATCCTGCATTGGCACAATGGCATATGTAGCAATGGTTCCAAAACAAGTACGCAAGAAATCCCAGTGAACACTATTCCCATTGGTATTCATGTAACGGCGCACCTTGTCTCTGGAATACTCAGGTGCAGATGCATACCATCCCTGAGTCGTGTTATTGTCATGAGTCCCTGTATAACACACACAGTTGGTTGTGGTAAACTGATGTGGCAGGAAAGAACTCTCATCCTCCGCTTCAAACGCGAACTGGAGAATCTTCATACCCGGGAACCCGAAATGATCGCGAAGTTCTATGACTTCCGGAGTAATCGTTCCAAGATCCTCTGCGATAATCGGCAGGTCTTTTCCAAGTTCCTCTTCTACCCTCTCAAACAAAGCTTTACCAGGCGACTTCACCCATCTACCATTGATAGCAGTCTTCTCCTCTACCGGAACTGACCAATAAGATTCCAATCCCCGAAAATGATCGATTCGCACATAATCTGTCAATTCTAATTGATGGCGTACTCTTGCAATCCACCATTTAAAATGGTTCTTTTCATGCTCCTTCCATCGGTAAAGAGGATTCCCCCAAAGCTGTCCCGTTTCCGAAAAATAATCCGGTGGCACTCCTGCCACTTCTATCGGATAACCTTTTGAATCCAACTGGAACAATTTTTGATTGGCCCACACATCAGCACTGTCTAACGATACAAAAAGAGGCATATCTCCAATAATCTGAATTCCTTTTTCATTGGCATATATCTTCAATTCTTCCCATTCTTTATGGAAGATAAACTGAACGAAATAATAATATTCTACTTCTTCCGCGAAGTGTTTCTTCCATTCCGCCTTGCTTTTTTTGGTGACCTTACGGTATTTCTCCTCCCACTGATGCCACTCTTTTCCGCCATGCAAATCCTTGCATACCATGTAGAGTGCGTAATCTTCAAGCCAGTAGGCTTGTTTCTTTACAAACTGCTTGCATTCTTTCTTTAATTGCTCATCCTGTCCATTTTTAAACCTATAAAAAGCTACTTTTAAAATATTGGTTTTCCATGGCCTCACTTTTTCAAAATCCACTTTATCTTCGTCACTTATTGAGCAAGTGCTAAGTTCCCACTCCTCCAAAAGTCCAAGAGATACCAGATGCTCTGGGCTGATAAGTAAACTTTGCCCTGCAAATGCCGAAAAACTGGAATAAGGAGAATTTCCTACACTTGTAGGGGTAAGTGGCAGAATCTGCCACAAATGCTGTCCCGCTTTTTCCAAAAAATCTATAAAATCAAAGGCTGCCTGTCCCAAATCTCCAATCCCATATGGGGATGGTAGAGATGTTGGGTGAAGCAGAATTCCCGAAACGCGTTTTTGCTCATTCATTTTCTATCCGACCTCATTTCATTAACAATATGTCTATTATACTAAACCCCAAAAATAATAGCAAGCGATTTACATTTCGAAACAAGGGTGGTAAAATGTACAGAAGATAACACAAAATCATAGAGGAGATAGGAAAATGAGCAGAAATCTTACCTTATTAACTGATTTATATGAACTCACCATGATGCAAGGGTATTTTGAACGTGGCGACAGCGAAATCGTTGTTTTCGACATGTTCTTCCGTTCCAATCCAAATCAAAATGGATATTCCATTGCAGCCGGTCTGGAACAAGTCATTGACTATATTAAAGGATTAAATTTCACATATGACGATGTTTCCTATTTGCGTAGTTTGAAAATTTTCAGCGACGATTTCTTACATTATCTAAGTGGATTCCACTTTAGCGGAGACATTTATGCCATTCCGGAAGGAACAGTTGTATTTCCAAAAGAACCGCTTATAAAAGTGGTGGCACCGATTATGGAGGCTCAACTGATTGAAACTGCTATTTTAAATATTATCAACCATCAATCTTTAATCGCAACCAAGGCTGCCCGCGTGGTACATGCTGCCGCCGGCGATGGTGTGATGGAATTCGGCCTTCGACGTGCTCAAGGTCCGGATGCAGGCCTCTATGGTGCGCGTGCTGCCATGATTGGAGGATGTATTGCAACTTCCAACGTTCTTGCAGGTGAACTTTTCGATGTCCCGGTAAGAGGAACTCACGCCCACAGTTGGGTTATGAGTTTCCCGGACGAATACACTGCATTTAAAACATACGCAGATCTTTATCCAAATGCCTGCACACTCCTTGTGGATACTTATGACACAATAAAATCAGGGGTACCAAACGCAATCAAGGTATTTACAGAGATGCGAGAAGCCGGAATCGAAATGAAAAACTACGGTATTCGTCTTGACAGCGGTGACCTTGCATATCTTTCCAAGAAAGCGCGTAAGATGTTAGACGACGCCGGATTTGAAAATGCAGTCATCTCCGCTTCCAACGACTTGGATGAACACTTAATCCATTCATTAAAGGTACAGGGTGCCAAGATTACTTCTTGGGGTGTAGGTACACACCTAATTACCTCCAAGGACTGCCCTTCCTTCGGTGGGGTTTACAAATTAGCGGCGATCAAGCAGGAAGATGGTACATTCCAATCCAAGATTAAACTTTCTGAAAATACAGAGAAAATTACAAATCCTGGAAATAAGACTGTCTATCGTATCTATGACAAAGAAACAGGCAAGATGCGTGCGGATCTTATTTGTTTTGCGGATGAAGTATTTGATGAAAATGAAGACCTGATGCTCTTCGACCCAAATGCCACTTGGAAAAAGACTTTGCTGGAAGCAGGCACTTACACCATGCGCGAGCTTTTAAAACCTGTCTTTATCAAAGGCGAATGCTTCTACGAGTCTCCATCTGTCATGGAGATTGCGGCATATTGCAAGGAGGAAAAAGACACTCTTTGGGATGAAACCAAACGTCTTGCCAACCCGCATCGTGTGTATGTGGATTTATCTCAAAAATTATATGATGAAAAACAACGCTTACTGAATCAAATGAGCGTAGCAAAATAATAAAGGAGTCAGACTCATTATGAAAATTGTTGTATTAGCAGGTGGATTAAGCACCGAGCGAGACGTATCTCTTGCTTCCGGAGCCGGAATCTGCAAAACCTTAAGAGAAAAGGGGCATGATGCATTTTTATTAGATGTATATCTGGGATTCCCTTACGATGCTTGTAAATTAGAAGAAGTATTTACCCTTCCTAGTGCAGGACTGGAAATTGCAGAAGGCATTAAGACAACAGAGCCGGACCTTGCAGCCATAAAAGCTTCTCGCGAGGATCAATCCGACTGCTTCGTAGGACCAAATGTGATTGATATCTGCCGTCTTGCGGATATTGTATTTATGGCACTCCACGGAGACGTCGGAGAAAATGGAAAACTTCAAGCAACTTTCGATATTCTAGGCATCAAATACACAGGGCCAAATTATTTAGGTAGTGCCCTGGCTATGGATAAAGGAATTACAAAACAGATTTTTAAAATGTCAGGAGTTCCTACTCCACTCGGAACTGCCTTGAAAAAATCCAAAAAAGACACACCACTCCATGACCTTGGATTATCTCTACCGGTGGTTGTAAAGCCATGCTCCGGTGGCTCCAGCATAGGAGTTTATATTGTAGACAACGAAAAGGATTACCGAGAAGCAATCGAAAAATCATTTACATATGAAGATGAAGTTGTCATTGAACCTTACATCAAGGGTCGGGAATTTGCCTGTGGTATTATTGACGGAAAAGCGCTTCCTGTCATTGAAATCATTCCAAAAACAGGTTTCTTTGACTATGCAAACAAATATCAGGCAGGTGCAACCAAAGAAATCTGTCCTGCACAGATTCCGGATGAAGTGGCAGAAAGAATTCAGAAAGCAACAGAGTTGGCATTTAAATCTTTGAAATTAGATGTGTATTCTCGCGCAGACTTCTTATGGGACGACAAAAATGATATTTACTGCCTAGAAGTAAACACGCTCCCTGGTATGACCTCTGCAAGTCTTCTTCCACAGGAAGCAAAAGCAGCCGGCATCGAGTATGGTGACCTCTGCGAACTTATTATTCAAAAATCATTAGAACGCTACAACGCATAATCGGAGGAGAAACTATGAAACACATGTCTCTTAGAGAGATTACTTTGGCGTGCGGCGGAACATATTATGGAAACGACGCCAGTCTTTCTACGGAAGTGACTGGCGTTGCCATTGATAGCCGCAAAATCGAAGACGGATTTCTCTTTATTCCAATCAAAGGTGCCCGTGTGGATGGCCATGATTTCATTCCACAAGTAATAGAAACAGGTGCACTTTGCACATTATCTGAAAGAGAGCTTCCTAACGCCTGTCATCCATATATTTTGGTAGACTCTTGCGAACAGGCCATGAAGGACATTGCCCAACACTACCGCACCGCACTTGACATCAAGGTTGTTGGAATCACCGGAAGCGTAGGTAAAACCAGTACGAAGGAAATGATTGCTTCCGTACTTTCACAAAAGTACAACGTACTAAAGACAGCCGGCAATTTCAATAATGAAATCGGACTTCCTCTTACAATCTTCAACATTCGAGAGGAACATGAGGTTGCTGTCTTAGAAATGGGAATCAACCACTTTGGGGAAATGCATCGTTTAACAAAGATGGCACAGCCGGATGTCTGTGTGATTACCAATATTGGACTCTGCCACTTAGAATATCTTGGTGACCGAGATGGCATCTTGAAGGCGAAAACGGAAATGTTCGACTATATGCAGCCGAATGCCAAAATCATTTTAAATGGAGATGACGATAAACTGATTACCGTTGGAGAAGTAAAAGGAAGCATCCCGAAATTCTTTGGATTATCCACAGAATATGATGCTTTCGCAACAGATATTCACAGTCTCTCACTGAAGGGCACCCGCTGTACACTCCATCTTGGTGATAGCAATTTGGAGGCCACCATTCCGATTCCTGGGGAACACATGGTATACAATGCTCTTGCTGGCGCCTTGGTTGGGCAGGAACTAGGATTAACATCGGATGAAATCAAAGCCGGAATTGAAGCACTTGTGCCTGTGTCCGGAAGAAACAACTTGATTGAGACCGAATTTCTTCTCATCATTGACGACTGCTACAACGCCAATCCGGTTTCCATGAAAGCCTCTCTGGACGTCCTTGCAACTGCAGACACACGTAAAGTTGCCATTTTGGGAGATATGTACGAACTTGGAGCGGATGAAGAAGAACTTCT
>JAZRON010000127.1:0-6761 GCA_045648725.1 Faecalimonas sp. | reverse complement strand
GCATTAAAAGATACGGTGAATATTCCGTTAATTTATCAGTTGCTTATATTAGAATTGGCAATAGATGGGCTAAGACTAGCAGCTATGAATACTCCAAGTATGTTAAGCACACCACTTAGTGTAATTGCAGGTATTGTTCTTGGAGAGTTTGCGGTGACATCGGGGTGGTTTAACTCTGAGGTAATGTTATACATGTCATTCGTTGCAGTGGCAAATTATACTCAGCCAAACTTTGAATTGGGGTATGCTCTGAAGTTTATGAGGTTGTTACTTTTAATCCTTACTGCAGTTTTTAATTGGGTGGGATTTGTGGTTGGAACGCTTGTTATTGTATGCTCGATTATATTTAACAAAACGGTGTCCGGTAGAAGTTACCTGAATGTAAAGTTGAAATAAGAAAACCCGCTTCATTAAACAGAAGCGGGTTCGTTTTTTTTATTAAAGTGAGAAAATTCCCATTGCAGTTGCGATCGAACTTGCTAAAATAATAGCCAAGAAAATTGGACAAATCCATTTAATCATAACTGTAAATAATTTTTCGCTTTTGAATTTGCCATCTGATACGCTTACTTCGTCTGCAACAACTTTTGGTCCTACAACAAAACCGATAAGAACGCAAGTGAAGAATGCTACGATTGGCATCATCACGCTATTACTGATAAAGTCAAATGCATCTAAGATTGACATTCCAAGTGGAGCAATGTGGCTCCAGATACCGAAGCCCAATGAAGATGGAGCTCCGAGTGCTAGTGAAAGCACTGTTACAACAATACAAGTGGTTTTTCTTCCCCAACCTGTCTTATCACGAATGATTGAAACGATTGTTTCCATCAATGAGATAGAAGAAGTAAGGGCTGCAAAGAATACCAATACAAAGAATGCTGTACCAATCACACCGCCGATAGGCATGCTGTTGAATACTTTTGGAAGTGTCATGAACATAAGTCCAGGACCTGCATTTAAGTTCTCTGCTGTTCCGCCTGAGAAAGCGAACACAGCTGGGATAACCATAAGACCAGCTAAGAAAGCGATTGCTGTGTCAAAGATTTCAATTTGACGAACAGAACTTTCTAAATTGTTGTCCTTTTTCATGTATGAACCATAGGTTACCATGATTCCCATTGCAAGGGACATAGAATAGAACATTTGTCCCATAGCAGCCAAGATTGTCTTAGCAGAGAAGTCTTTCATGTTTGGTTTCAAGTAGTAAACAACACCATCCATAGCACCGTCTATTGTGAGACCATATCCTGCAATAAAGATAGTGAGAACTACCAATACAGGCATCATGAATTTGCTCACATTTTCGATTCCTTTTTGAACACCGAATAAAACAATGATTGCTGTAAATGCAATAAATAATGCAAACCAGCCAAGTGGTTCTCCAGGAGAAGCAATAAAGTCTGTGAAGTATGTATCACCGGCAGCAGCTTCTACACCGCCAGATACAAAGGTAACGAAATATTTGATTACCCATCCGCCGATTACACTGTAGTAAGGGAAGATAAGAATTGGAACTAAGGAAGCTAAAATACCTAAGAAACCAAATCGTTTATCAAGCAGTTTGAAAGCTTCGATAGCACTCTTTCCTGTTTTTCTTCCGATTGCAATTTCGGCAGTCATCAAAGTGAAACCGAATGTAACAGCAAGGATTAAATATACCAATAAGAAAGTACCGCCACCGTATTTGGCTGCAAGGTAAGGGAATCTCCAAATGTTTCCAAGACCTACAGCTGAACCTGCAGCAGCAAGGACGAATCCAATCTTACTGGAAAAACTACTACGTTTATTCATATTATAATTCCTCCTCAATATTTAATTTTTAGATATACTTTAATGTGATAAAACGTTAACACCAAAATTATGCCATAATATAGGTATAAAGGCAAGAAAAATTTGCAAAAAAATGTGTTGACATGAGTAGTTGCGTGTGGTATTATAACTGAGGCAAAAGAAAGTAGAGTTCCACTCTCACCCTAGCACAAGCGTGTGACTAGCGGTTGAATATTGAAGCATAATAATATAAACGAGTATAGTTTTGATATGCTGAGATTGGGTGGATAGTGAAAACTATTCATTTTTTTTGCGCAAGAAACGAGTAAAGTAAGTATTATTTTTATGGAGGTGCACTACCATTAGCGAATTAATGATTAACGAGCAAATCAGAGACAAAGAAGTCCGTGTGATCGGAGAAAACGGCGATCAATTAGGTATCATGTCAGCAAGAGAAGCATTAAAGCTTGCAGAAGAGGCTGAGCTGGACTTAGTGAAGATTGCGCCAACTGCAAAACCACCTGTTTGTAAGATTATCGATTACGGTAAATACAGATATGAGATGGCTAGAAAAGAAAAAGAAGCAAAGAAAAAGCAAAAAACAGTTGACGTGAAGGAAGTGCGTCTTTCACCAAACATTGATACATACGACTTGAACACCAAGGTGAACAGTGCCAAGAAGTTTATTCAAAAAGGTGATAAAGTAAAAGTTACTTTACGTTTTCGAGGAAGAGAGATGGCTCACATGGCTACAAGTAAGCATATCTTAGACGATTTCGCAGATATGATGAAAGATGTGGCATCCATTGAAAAGCCGGCAAAACTCGAAGGCAGAAGCATTAGCATGGTTTTAACTGAGAAACGTTAAAAAAAATCAAGCATATCAAGGAGGAAAATATCATGCCAAAATTAAAAACAAATAGAGCAGCTGCAAAGCGCTTCAAAAAAACAGCAACAGGTTTACTTAAAAGAAACAAAGCTTACAAGAGCCATATCTTAACTAAGAAATCTACAAAGAGAAAAAGAAATCTTAGACAAGCAACTATTACAGATGCTACAAATGTAAAGAACATGAAGAAAGTATTACCATACTTATAAGATTTGGACAATATTTGAAGGAGGATTAGAAGGACATGGCAAGAATTAAAGGCGGAATGAACGCTAGAAAAAAACACAATAGAACTTTAAAGCTCGCTAAAGGTTATAGAGGAGCTAGATCAAAACAATACAGAGTTGCAAAACAATCAGTAATGAGAGCTTTAGCAACAGCATACGCTGGTAGAAAAGAACGCAAACGTCAAATGCGTCAATTATGGATCGCTCGTATCAATGCAGCAGCAAGAATGAACGGTTTATCATACAGCAGATTAATGCACGGTTTAAAATTAGCCGGAGTTGAAATCAACAGAAAAATCTTAGCTGATATGGCAGTAAATGATGCACAAGGATTTGCAACATTAGCTGAATTAGCAAAGAGCAAATTAGCTTAATTAAGCGTACAAAGCCCTGGTCATAAAATGGACCGGGGCTTATATTAAAAAAATAAGAAAAAATAGATTTAAAAAGTGTTGACAAATAAATAGAGCATGGATATAATAGCAAATGTGCTTGAAAAAAGTCAAAAATAACGGGGTGTGGCTCAGCTTGGCTAGAGCGCCTGGTTTGGGACCAGGAGGTCGCAGGTTCGAATCCTGTCACCCCGACGACGGATTTATCCGTTATGCAGGAGTGTCGGAACTGGCAGACGAGCAAGACTAAGGATCTTGTAAGCAATGCGCTTGTGTGGGTTCAAGTCCCATCTCCTGCATTTAAAAGTTGGAGGCCTTTTAATAGGGTTTTCGGCTTTTTTAAGTTTCGGCCCATTGGTCAAGCGGTCAAGACGTCGCCCTCTCACGGCGGAATCAGGGGTTCGATTCCCCTATGGGTCATTATAAGAAAAATGTTGCAAGGTAATTTCAGACTTTGCAACATTTTTTTTGTGTTTTTACGCAAATATAGTCGGAATAGTAGTATTTTCCATTAAAATGTAATATAATAAAATGATACATTATATTCATTTGCAAAATCTGTGGAGAGATTAGGAGGAATGACTATGACAATCCGTGAACAATTAGAATTGCGTGAACTGGAATATTTGAGTCCATATGCAACTCACAGCAGAGATTCTCAAGGAAGAAAATATCAGGAAGAAGAGTGCGATTTAAGACCGGTCTTTCAACGTGACCGAGATAGGATTTTGCATAGCAAGTCGTTTCGCAGATTGAAGCAAAAGACACAGGTGTTTTTACTTCCGAAGGGGGATCATTATCGAACTCGATTGACTCATACATTGGAAGTTTCACAAAATGCAAGAACGATTGCAAAAGCTCTACGGTTAAATGAAGACTTGGTGGAAGCCATCAGTCTTGGTCACGATTTGGGACATACACCATTTGGCCATGCAGGTGAGAGAGCCTTGGACGAAATCTGTCCTTTTGGATTCAAGCATAATGAGCAAAGTGTGAGAGTTGTAGAATATATTGAAAAAGACGGAAAAGGTCTGAATCTCACAAAAGAGGTGATGGATGGAATATTAACACATCAGACTGCAGGCGAGCCAATGACTCTTGAGGGGCAGATTGTACGTTTGTCAGATAAGATAGCATATGTTAATCATGATATTGATGATGCAATTCGAGGTGGCATTCTCTCAGAACTGGATTTGCCACCGAAATACAGAAAAATATTGGGGAACTCTACAAAGGAGCGTCTCAACACTATTACACATGATGTGATTATAAACAGCATGGAAAAATCACGGATTCAGATGTCAGAAGAAGTGGAGGAGGCCATGAAAGGGCTTCGTAAGTTTATGTTTGAAAATGTATATAAGAATCCGGTTGCCAAAAGAGAAGAAAACAAGGCAGTGGAGATGGTAAAAAAATTATATACATATTATTTGGAACATGAAGAACTGATTCCGGAGGAATTTATACATTTGAGCGCAATGCATGGGGATTCCAAAGAGCAGATTATCTGTGATTATATTGCAGGAATGACAGATAATTATGCAGTAAAAACATTCCAAGAAATTTTCATACCGGAATCTTGGAATATTTAAAGGAAATCAGAAAGTTTTGTCGAATATAAAGAGTGAGACTATTTTTGAAAGGAAGGGGAATATGTACTTTTCAGAAGATTTAGTAGAGGAAATTCGATTAAAAAATGATATTGTCGATGTGATTTCCGGATATGTTAAGTTACAAAAAAAGGGTAGTTCCTATTTTGGACTATGTCCATTTCATAATGAAAAGTCACCATCCTTTTCTGTGAGCAGATCAAAACAGATGTATTATTGTTTTGGCTGTGGTGCAGGAGGGAATGTATTTACCTTCATTATGGAATATGAAAATTATACGTTTGTAGAAGCCTTGAGATTACTTGCAGAGCGGGCGGGGGTGGAATTACCTGAGATGGAATATTCCAAAGAAGCCAAGGAGAAAGCGGATTTAAAGTCTACGCTATTGGAGATTAACAAACTAGCAGCCAAATACTTCTATGCCCAGTTAAAGTCTCAGCAGGGAAGTGTGGCTAAATCCTACTTAACTAAGCGAGGGCTGTCGGAAGAGACCATAACAGCCTTTGGATTAGGTTATTCCAATAAATACAGCGATGACTTGTACCGATATCTGAAGACGAAAGGATATCAGGATTCTATTCTTGCCAAGGCAGGACTCATTAGTATTGATGAGAAGAATGGTGTTTATGATAAATTTTGGAATCGAGTGATGTTTCCGATTATGGATGTGAACAACCGAGTGATTGGATTTGGTGGACGAGTTATGGGAGATGCCAAGCCAAAGTATCTAAACTCACCGGAAACGGAAGTGTTTGATAA
This sequence comes from Faecalimonas sp., assembly GCA_045648725.1. Lineage (GTDB taxonomy): Bacteria > Bacillota > Clostridia > Lachnospirales > Lachnospiraceae > Faecalimonas. The sequence goes on along the minus strand of JAZRON010000127.1, from coordinate 1,111 downwards.
AAGCAGGAATTTATATGGACTGAATCGGGCACGCACTTCCAGAAAGAGTTATTTCCTGATTTGTGAAGGCTACATGGATGTGATTGCTCTTCATCAGGCTGGATTTACCAATGCAATTGCATCTCTGGGAACTGCACTTACAACGGGACATGCTTCATTGATTAAGCGTTATGTAAATGAAGTGTTTCTCACCTATGACAGTGATGAGGCCGGAACGAAAGCAGCGCTACGAGCTATACCGATTTTGCGGGAGGCCGGGATTTCTGCAAAGATTATTCGCATGGAGCCATATAAAGACCCAGATGAATTTATTAAGAATTTGGGAGCAGAGGCTTTTGAAGAACGAATTCAAAAGGCCAGAAATGGTTTTATGTTTTCCTTAGAGGTATTGGAGAAGGACTTTGATATGAATTCTCCGGAAGGAAAAACCGCATTTTTTAACGAAGCGGCAAAGCGATTGAATGAGTTTGAGGAAGAGATTGAGCGCAACAATTATATAGAGGCAGTTGCAGAAAAGTATAGAGTTGGATACGATAACCTACGTAAATTGGTTGCCAAAGTTGCAATCAAGACCGGACTTGCAAAACCGGCTGAAAAGCCAAGACAGACGGCTGATAAGGCACGCGGAAAAGAGGATGGCAATCTGCAATCCCAAAGAATTTTGCTCACATGGCTGATTGAGAATGAAAAAGTATTTGCGCAAATCAAAAAATATATTACACCGATGGATTTTACAAAGGATTTGTATCGAACAGTGGCGGAGATTTTGTACGAGCAGTACGAAGCTGGTCAGCTGAATCCGGCAAAGGTGATGAATCAGTTTACAGATGAAGAGGAGCACCGAGAGGTTGCAGCACTGTTCCATACTAAGATTCAAAGTCTTCACACCAAAGAGGAGCAGGAAAAAGCACTGAAGGAGACCATAATACGCGTCAAGAACAATAGCGTGGATACTGCCACAAAGATGTTAGAACCAACGGATATTCTAGGTTTGCAAAGGCTGATGGAAGCGAAAAGGTCTCTGCAGGACTTACAGAAATTGCATATTTCTATTGATTAAGGATAAAATAAAAACAAGTTATGAGAGGATGGATACTACATGGAAGAACAA
>JAZRON010000126.1:0-5786 GCA_045648725.1 Faecalimonas sp. | reverse complement strand
GCATATTGGACATTAAGACCGCTATGTTTATCTCCCAGATGCGGACCTCTGTATCTCCAATCCATACCATGCAAATAACCTGTATGTATTATGTAATACGCAAACTCTTTGACGCATTGTTCCACAGATTGAAAATGCTTTGCATTATCCGGATTAGAATCCACCGCATCCCATCCAAAAAGATTGTTATTGTCCTTAGCATACTTACTCGTCCCCCATCCAGACTCATTGATGGCGATTCCATACATCAAAAGCGCATTAACTGTATATGTATTTTGCGCAGCCACAAAAGCACTGCCTGCTGTCAATAATTTGGAAGTCGGTTTATTCTTTGACGCAATATATGCATTATATTGTTCTGCTGTAAAAGGTGCTGTCGTATGGAAGGACAAATACTGATAGTAATTATAATATGGTGTACTTGTATTCACCGCATTTGCGTATGTATTCCCTTGATAATCCTGAATCATCTTTGCAAAATCTGTGTAAAAATAATGGCCATCATAACTATAGTATTTTGTACCTGTTGCAAGATATGATGGTTTATGTCCTACGCGAGTAGACGACATAGCTATATTGCTACCATCATAATATGTATAATAATGCAATAGGTATCCTTCATTTGAAACCTGATAATAGCTAATCTCTCTAGGGCCACAATTTGCATATGCAGAAAATGTTTTCACATTATCCTTATGCACTTTCATAACCACACCAGACAATTTACAAATATAATAATCCCCTTCTGTGCGAATATATGCCGCATCTGCTGCAGAATAGCAATTAAAATAACCTTTCCGTCCAGTATCAACTTCCGTATAATTTACCACACCTGAGTTAGAACTTTTAAATCTCAAAACTCCTATGTCATTAGAACGCGCACTCATGCCCTCACCTTCCAAAGAAAACGTCCTGAGCATTCTACTGCTAAACATGGTCATTAAACTTTCTTGTGGCACTTCTACTATAATTGGATTGCCTTCTTCGTCCAAAACATAAAAGCTACCATCTGTTTCACCCTGAGCATTCGTATCTATGTTTACAAAAAGAAAACTCGTCAAAAGACACACTACTACTAGTAGCATGCTCAGACAAGTTCTAAGTCTTTTTCTCCCCTGTATTTTCATCATTTATCTCCCCTTAAAAAATGCATAGTTCCCCTACATAAGCATTATTACATAATTATACATAATTTTCAAAAATGTTGCAAGTGCTTTCCATGATTTTACTTGGTTCTACAATCAATGTGGCCGGAATCCTTTCCCTCTCACCTCACTAGATTCCAAAATCACCAAAAAGGCTTCCTTATCCACTTCTTTCACAGCTTTTTGCACCATATGCATCTGCTTATTACTGCAGGCACACATCACAACCTGTTTTTCGTCCTTAGAATAACTTCCCACACCCCGTAACAGTGTAGAGCCACGCCCAATCAACTCCGCAATTTTATCTGACACATTCTGCCCATGATCCGTTACAATTAGTGTCATCTTACCTGCGTTCACTCCATACATTGCCTTATCCACAACAACCGACAAAATGTAACTGCCGATAAGCCCATAAATGATACTCTCGATAGTTCCATTTCTTAAAATACCACCTAGGATAATGACGGCAAAATCAAAACTGATAATGATTCTTCCAAGAGAAAGGTGAGGCTTTAATTTCCTCACTGCCATGAAGATAAAATCTGCTCCACCTGTAGAGGTGTCTCTGGTATAAAGGAGTGCATACCCCATACCTGCAAAAATCCCGATACAGATACTTGCCAAAATCAAATCCCCATGATACACAGGTAACATCGGTGCAATTCTGTCTATAATAAAGTTGGAAATCAACATAGTTTTTACAGATTTCCAAAAAAATATTTTCCCCAATAATCGATAGCAAACAAGTGCAATGGGTATATTGAGGAGAATGGTCATGATTCCAATAGGAATATTAAAAAAATGGTAAAATAGAACTGCAATTCCGGAAACTCCCGCAACCGGAAATCCGGATGCTACCGCAAAATTGTAGACTCCAATCGCAATCAAGAGTCCACCCAAAACATCTGCGCCCACATCTATCACAATTTCTTTTACCATTTTAAAATTCATATTAAATTGTCCCCTCTCCGCCATATTTGAAGTGGAGAATCATCTCGTTTGTCAGGCTGACTGTCTTTTCTGACACCGGAATTTCTTCCCTTTCAAACCATTGAGCCACGGACAGTTCTTCTTCATCCAAAACAATTTGGGAAGGTCCATCAACCTCGCAGAAAAATCCAAAGAGCAATGTGTCCGTAAATGACCATGGCTGGCTTTTATAGTATGTAATATTCTTCACCTTTAGTCCCACTTCTTCCATCACTTCTCTTCGAACAGTTTCCTCTATGGTTTCACCGATTTCTGCAAAACCTGCAACCAGTGCATATTTCTTGAATTCCCGCCCTGCATATTTTGTAAGAAGCAATTTGTTCCCATTCGTCACTCCTACAATCACTGCCGGACATATTTTGGGGTATTCTCTGACATGACATGCATCACAAAACATCATGCGTTCTTTCTCGTCTTTTCGCATTGGTTTCCCACATCTACCACAAAATTGGTGACTCTGATACCAACTCTGTAATTGATATGCCGTAATCCCGGCAAATGCCATATGAAGAGGTCGCGCTTGTCTGAATGTTTCCTTGTCTACCCATTCATAATCTTCCCCATAATGCAATGCATCCACCAAATAAAACCGCATTTCATCAATCGTAAATAAATATGTGGCATCTTCGTAAATATCGGCATTTTGTGGCTCCATTTCTCCAAAGGTGGGGTATTCCATGTCATCCTCTACAAACCTTGCCAACAGTCTGCCATCTTCAAAATACATTACATAACTATTTTCTGCCGGTTTCTGTGGTTTATACTCATTTTTATAAATATGTGGCGCAATATCCTGAATCATATTAAACATCTCCTAAGTTTTCATACACAAAGTTTCTCGCATATTTATGCAGAACCTATTTTATCATATTATAGTGTAAATTGACATATGCTTTTCGCTTATGTTACTATTTAGCCATATGGCAAACATATTGCATTTAGAAGGAGGCGCCTTACAATGAAAATTGTGTTTTTAGATGTAAAAACAATTGGAGAAGACATTGATTTATCTGAATATGATGGGCTTGGTGAAGTGGTAAAATATGACTTTTCATCACCTGAACAAATACCGGAGCGTGTCAAGGATGCTGATGTCATCGTTTTAAATAAAGCACCAATCAACGAAAAGACCATCGGCACAGCCAAGAATCTAAAACTTGTGTGCGTAACAGCTACCGGCACCAACAATTTGGACAAGGAGTATTTGGCAAAACAGAACATTCAATGGAGAAATGTTGCGGGATATTCCACAGAATCCGTGGCACAACACACATTTGCATTATTATTTTATTTAGTAGAAAAATTGAGTTATTACGATGCCTATGTAAAAGAAGAACGATATGTAAATGATACGATTTTTACCCACTTTGCAGAGCACTTCCATCAGATTTGCGGTAAAACATGGGGAATTATCGGACTTGGAAATATTGGACGCCGGGTCGCAGATATTGCAAAAGCCTTCGGAGCAAATGTAATCTACTACTCTACAACCGGTCAAAACAATCAGGAAGGATATGCGCGAGTGGACTTTGAGACACTTCTTAGCACCTCCGACATTGTATCTGTACACGCCCCACTTACAGAGGCAACAGAAGGACTGATGAACAAAGATGCCTTTGCAAAAATGAAGACAAATGCCATTTTCTTAAATCTCGGACGGGGTGCCATCGTTGTAGAACAAGATTTGGCTGATGCTCTTAACAATCACCAGATTGCTGCTGCCGGATTGGATGTGCTTTCTATAGAGCCAATGAGCCCTGACAATCCTTTGATTTCTATCAAAGACAGCAAACGGCTTTTCATCACCCCTCACATCGCATGGGCAAGTGTAGAAGCCAGAACAAATTTAATGAATATTATTTTAGGACAAATAAAAGAATGGGAACGCACACGATAGTGCGTTCCCATTTGCTATTTATTCTTCTTCAAAAACATCTTCTTCTATCTTCGCACCACATTTCGGACAGAACACCACATTCCCTTCCACGTGTACCTTGCACTTTGGACAGACATCTAAACCTTTCAGTTCAGCAACTTGTTTTCTATATCCATCGATAGAAGTTTCTCTTTCCTTAATTGCCTCACACAATTCTGTGAACTCAGTATCAATTTCTTCCCCTTTTTGAAAGCGTTCAAAAATGATTTTACCTATATCTCGAAAATCTCTTTCGTTATTACGTTCCATCACACGGATTTGGCTCTTAAGTTTCTGAACTTCTACTGTCTCCTCAGTCTTCTTTGCAACAACTTCTACCGCCTCTTCCGTCTTCTTTGCCACAACCTCCGCTTTTTGTGAAATTGTCTTACCTAGACTTTCTAAATTCTCCATTAAATTTCCAAAAAAATCTGCCATCTCATCTTTCTCCTTTCGCATTTCTAAAGCCGCCTCAATTCTTCAAACACTTGATACAAATTAAGTCGCCCATATCCCCATGTACGGTTTGGATAGGTATCATCCTCATTTCTTTCTGTTCCTAGTGTTAATAAATTTCGAATCTGTATGGAATCAGCTGCTCCTTGTTGAAGTTGGTATACAATCCACTCCAATAGAAGTGCCGACGCTCCCGCTGTAATCCCGGCTGCAATACTGGAACCTGTGCGCTCTGCAAATAGATTTCTTGCCACTGCACCGGTCACATTTACACCCGGAGCTACAAAATTCGGCTTGATTGCCCTGTTGTTTCTAGTATATCCTCTTCCCGAAGAAATAGCAACACTATTGTCATTTCCATTATAAAATCCCACTGTCATTGCAGTGATTGCACTTCCCGGCTCTGTAATTGTATAATCTGGGTTTGATTCCAAAAAATAGACTTCATTTTGCAAAAATTCTGTCATCGGAAGCCATAAGTGAAAGACACCTTCTGCCACTTGGACAGGTGTGACAATCACCTTCCAGATTCCTTCTGTTGGATTACGCAGTCGAAAGAAAATCAGTTCCGCATTGGACCTTTCCAAAAACAATTTATAGTCAATTGTAATTTCCGTCCCTTCAAATATAAACCGATAATCCTGCGTCATATTACTTCGCACGGGAAACAGGGGCGTTCGTCCACCGCTTGGAGATACAACCGTTACATTCATAATATTGGGGTTTTCCGTCCAAAGCTCCATGCAAAACCCACTTACGCCAGACGCCACGCGAATCTCTACTTCTTTTACATCATTCACATTTTGCGCCTGCCCCAGGTAGTGATGCCTTTGATTTGCCTCATTCCCGGCACCTATCACAATGGCCCTCTGTGCCAGATTAGAATAAACTTCTAAAAGACCACTCAAAGGCGACAGCCCGCTATGTCCACCTTGGTTAGTCCCCAATGCAACGCAAATCACCAGTGGTAAATCCAGTTCCTCCGCCAATTGATTCAAATATTTTAGCCCCAACATAATATCTGTTTCCTGATAACATGCCGCATCTGTGTAAATCTCATAAAAGTCCTTGAGATATTGCTTTGCAGGTTTTAATTTTACCATTGCAATGGTGGCATCCGGTGCCGCCCCGATAAACTGATTCTCTTCATTCGGTCCACCTGCGGCAATGCTTGCCAAAAATGTGCCATGACTCTGCTCATCTCTGCTCGGCACAACCTGAAGTGGATTTTCACTACGAAGTGCTTCGTCTATCCGTTCCCTCCTGTACTCCGTTCC